>JAFTZZ010000067.1 GCA_017460905.1 Acidaminococcaceae bacterium
CCTTCCTTGGCTTCCAGTGATTTATTGACGCCCATGGCGATATCGCCGGACTGTTCGTCAATAGAGATCAGCACGCCGCAGGTGGAACCGTCAAAACCGTATTTTGCCCGGTCATAGCCGATACCCAGCACGGTGTCTCTGGCAATTTTGGGAATATCCACAAAACAGGTGGTGGAAATTTCCCCGACGATATGGATCTGTCCGGTGGCCACAACGGTCTCGCAGGCAACACGGCCTTCCGGGTCTTCGGTTAAAATTGCATCCAGGATCGCATCGGAAATCTGGTCCGCGATTTTATCCGGATGGCCTTCTGTAACTGATTCAGAGGTAAATAATTTACGCATAGCACATGCTCCTTTCATACTGTACCGGGAACTACTGGCTGTTCCGGTATGCTTTCATTTTTTTGCAATTTGTTTCTGTATCAAAAAAAGATGCCCTCGCATACGTGAGAGCATCTGAAATTACAGACTTTTTCTCATCTTGCGATTTCTCGTAAGGACTTAGCACCGTTTGACTACGCAATGGTTGCTGCGGCTTCACTGGGCCAGTTCCCTCCACCGCTCGTGATGAGCTTTATTAAATTACGATATTATTATAACAGGTATTTCCAACAATGCAACCTGTTTCACATTTATTTCACAGCACCTGCTTTATTTTTTCTTTTTTCCATTACCCGGTCCAGTAAAATGGAAGCGACCATATCTTTTGACAATATCTCCAGCGCTTCCACCGTTCCGTTCGGATACAGGAATTTTACGATATTGGTATCCGTGTTAAAGCCGGCGCCCTTCAGGGATACATCGTTCGCCACGATCATATCCAGATTCTTCTTTTTCACTTTATTCGCCGCATTTTCCAGCAGGTTCTGGGTCTCGGCCGCAAAGCCTACCAGGAACTGCTGTTTCTTCATGCCTCCCAGGGTCTTGAGGATATCCGGATTCTGGTCCATGACGATGGTCATGCCTTCTTCCGGATTGATTTTCTTGATCTTCTGGTCCGCCACGGAGCGGGGTTTGAAATCCGCAACTGCAGCAGCCTTGATTACGATGTCCACATCGGGATACACGTTTAAACAGGCATCCAGCATCTGCCGGGTGGTTTCCACATTAACAACCTTCGCATAAGGCGGCGGTGTCAGCGCAGAGGGCCCGGTGACCAGTGTTACGTCTGCGCCCCGCAGCAGCGCCTGGCGCGCTACGGAATACCCCATCTTACCACTGCTCCGGTTCCCCACAAAACGCACCGGGTCGATCGGCTCTCTGGTCCTCGCTGCGGTAACCAGCACCTTCAGCCCGCGCATATCTCCTTCCCGTTTGGCCAGGAAGCGTTCCAGATACGCAATGATCTCCGGCACCTCCGGTAATCTGCCGGCGCCGGATGTACCGCAGGCCAGTTCACCGCAGGCCGGTTCCATTACAGCAATGCCCCGGTTCATCAGCACCTTCAGGTTTTCCTGGGTTGCTGTATTTTCATACATGCCGGTATTCATCGCCGGACACACGATTTTCGGACAGGGCGCTGCCAGCAGTACCGTGCTCAGCAGATCGTCTGCCAGTCCGCAGGCCATCTTAGCCAGAATATTGGCGGTTGCCGGAGCCACAAGCAGCACATCCCCCCAGTTTGCCAGGGCAATGTGCTCTACATTGAATTCATCCCTGCCGTCCCACATGGAAACCGCGCACTTATGCCCGCTGATCTCCGCAAACAGCAACGGCGAAACGAACTTCGCGGCATGCTCCGTCATCACAACGCGAACCTCAGCGCCCTGCTTGCGCAGCTTGCTGACAAGGTCCACAGCCTTATAAATCGCAATGCCCCCGGTTACGCCAAGTACTATCTTTTTTCCTTTCAGCATTCTTGTATCTCCCTTCTGGAAAGTGATACAAACTACAGTCATTTTATTTCTTACGCGTGTAAGTGATCTTCTTTTCCCCGACTTCCTTCAAGGCAATGCTGACTTCCTTTTCCGGCAGTACATGACCGGGCTTTGTCAGCTCGCGGGCCCGTTTTGCCGCCAATATTGCCAGTGTATATTTGCTGTCCACCATCGTCGCCAGCATATCAATGGAAGGGTCTACCATGCTCATTTTTTTCAGCCTCCTGTAAATTATTTTTCCGGATGGATCATCTGGTCCACTATAAAATATGTACGTCCTGCGCGATACCTCTCTGCCTCCAAAAGTGTCAGCACACGCTGCATTGCTTTTTCCGCCACGTCATTCACAATGATGTAATCATATTCGCCTGCATAGCCTAATTCGCTGGTCGCTGCCTTAAGGCGTTTCTCAATGACCTCTTCGCTGTCCTTGCCGCGCTTATAAATACGCGCCCGCAATTCTTCCAGTGAAGGCGGAACAACAAAGATAAACACGCCGTCCGGGAATACTTTCTTGATCTGCAGCGCGCCCTGGATATCAATTTCCAGAAGGACGTCCTTGCCTTCATTCAGCAGCTGCTGCACATAAGGCTTCGGCGTACCGTAATAATTCCCGTAAACCTGCGCATACTCCAGCAGTTCGCCCCGGAAGATCATGTCCTTGACCTGCGCAACAGTTTTAAAGAAATAATCCTTGCCGTCTACTTCCCCTTCCCTAGGCTGTCGGGTCGTGACAGATACCGAATACGCAAGCTCAGGCAGCGCCTTACGCAATAAACCGCAGATTGTGCCTTTGCCTGCGCCGCTGGGTCCGGATACGACCAGCAGCAGGCCCTGGGGCGCATTGAATTTTTTATTCATTACGAGACACTCCTTCTTCCATTTCAGAATTAAAACGATTGGCTACCGTTTCCGGCTGAATTGCGGATAAAATAACGTGACTGCTATCCGTTACGATGACGGCACGCGTCCGCCTGCCATATGTCGCGTCAATCAGAAAGCCTTTGTCCCTTGCTTCGGAAATGATGCGTTTGATCGGCGCCGACTCCGGACTGATGACCGCTATGATACGGTTTGCCGCCACAATATTGCCAAAGCCGATATTAATCATCTTTGTACTCATAATAACTCCCGTTTTATTCAATATTCTGGACCTGTTCCCGGATCTTTTCAATTTCCGCCTTCACATCGACCACGATTTTTGCCAGTTCAAAGTCATTGGCCTTGGAAGCAATGGTATTGGCCTCCCGGTTAAACTCCTGGATCAGAAAATCCAGCTTCCGTCCCACCGGCTGGGTTGCGTCCAAAATCAAGCGGAACTGTCGGATATGGCTTTTCAGCCGCACAATTTCTTCTGTAATGCTGACTCTGTCTGCAAAAATTGCAACCTCCTGCAATACGCGGTCCGGGTCTGCCGTAATTTTCTTGCTCTCCAGCAACGCATCCAGCCGTTCGCTCAGCTTGGCCTGATATTCTTCCACCACCTGCGGTGAACGCGTTTCAATTTCCAGCACATTCTGTTCAATCAGATCCAGCCGTTTATAGAAATCTGCAACAATATTCCTGCCTTCTGCTTCCCGCATGGCTACCAGCGCGTTTACCGCCTGGTCCACAGCTTCTTTAATTTTCGGCCAGTAGGCGTCACAGTCAAACAAACCTTCTTTAGCGGTAATGACCTCCGGACAGCGGGCCAGATACATAATCTCCGCCTGCTCGCTGATGGACGGCGACGGAATCCCTATCGCCTGTGCCACTTCCTGTAAGGCATTATGATACGCCGCTGCCAGCGGTTTGTCGACGGTAACATTCACCGCGTCCTGACTTGTGTAGCGGGCCGTGACAAACACATAAATCCTGCCCCTGGATACAGAGGCCAGAATCGTCTTGCGAATCCTGTCTTCCAGCGGGTTAAGAAAATGCGGCAGCCGGATTGCCGTTTCATTATATCTGTGATTCACAGTCTTAATTTCAATTGTGACAGAAAAATTTTCTTCTTCATAACATCCCCGGCCAAAACCGGTCATACTTTTTACCATTCAGACGGCCTCCAATAGAAAAATCAGTAAAACACATAAGCAGTGAATTCCTCTGTTAACGGATAGCGCCCGGATCCACTTCAAAACGGCGCTCACCACAATATTTGTCGGAAATTAAAATTGCAAACTTCTGGTTCGGATTGAACTGGGAACTGTCAAAATAAAACTGATAATCCAAAACCGCCAATTTTTTCATCACGGGCTTCTGTTTCACTTCTGTATACATAATATCGCCGGTCTTTTCCGGCTTTTTCGCTTTTTCTGTTGCTTCCTTGTCTATTACATCTATCATTTCCCAGCTCAGGAAATTATAGGCATACGGAGCCAGCACCGTCTTTTCCTGCACCAGTCTGACAGTATATTCGCCTTCTTTCAAAACTACCGGCGCATTCAGTCGCGCTCCTATCAGGGTAATACCGTCATACTCATTTACTGCAGCCCTGATATCCGCCAGCTCCGGTACACGTGATTCCTCTACCTTATCGCGGGCATGGATGGCCGCCAGCAGGTACGGCGTATAAAGAACGATACTTTCTTTTTCCCTGTACGGATTCTTCAAAGTCCGCTCAGCAATCTTCCAGGGATTCAGAAAATCAGTAATCTTGCGGTTATCCTGCTTTCCGGCTACACCGTAATCAATTGCCTGCTTCATATTTTCATCAGTTATTGGAAGAAAGGCAAAGCATTGTGACAGTATACTGCAGAATAATAGTGTAAGGAAAAACTTTTTCATCTTCCTGCCTCCAAAAGCTTTTTTTTACGAACTATGATATACTGATAGACAAAGAACTGTACCGATATTATAAACCATTGCGCAAACGAACGCAACTAAACCGTGAAATAAATTAAAGATAAGGAAAGATAAACTATGAATTTGGAAGGAATCGTCCTGTATTCACTGACAGAATACCTAAAACGGGAAATAACCGGCAGCCGGATTTATAAAATTGGGATGCCCTCAGCGCACACTGTATATTTTTCATTAAAACGGGAACGGGATACCATTCATCTTATCATGGACGTAAACGGCGCCGCTCCCGCCGTCTGGCTCAGCAGCAAGACACCGGACAATCCGCCCGAGCCCCCTGCCTTCTGCATGCTGCTGCGCAAACACCTGGAAGAAGGAAAGATCACACAGATTCGACAGCTGGAACTGGACCGGGTACTGGAACTTGAGGTAAGCCTGCTGGGAAAAGGCAGCCAGATCATCACCAAACAGATCATCATCGAACTGACCGGCAAAAATGCAAACCTGATCTTCGCGGAAGATGGAAAGGTTATTGACAGTATCCGGCATGTCAGTCCCCTTATGAATTCGGTACGCGCTATCCAGCCGGGATCTCCTTACATGCCGCCGCCGAAACAGGAAGGTTGCAATATCCTGAAGGAAGCGCCGGATAAAATCGTTGCGTCAATTCCTGATGAAGTGACTAAAGCCCTCTGGAAAACACTGGTCGCTCATACTACCGGCATCGGCAAAGCCACAGCAGAGCAGTTGTTTTCTTATGCAAAAATCCCCCCCAACGCAACCTATCTGACGCCAAGGGACAGACAACAGCTGGCGGAAGCAATAACTTTATTACAAAACCCTTCTCATCAGTTCACGGCCCTGATTTCCGGACGGAATCAGTGTCAGACCATCTTTCCTTTTACTGTGTCATATATTCCGGAAGGCTGCCGGACTGAATCTTTCACGTCTATTAACGATGCGCTTTTATTTGCTGCACAGCTGCACCCGGCTGCAATCCCTGAACAGGAATCACTGAAAAGGATGGCAGCTTCAGAAATCAGGAAAGCCGAGAAGAAAATCAGTGTACTGGAGCAGGACCTGTCCCAGGCCAACGATGCGGATATGCAGCGCGTCATTGCAGACAGCCTGATGGCAGCTTTGTATCAGATACAAAAAGGCACAGTTACCTGCAGCATTCCTAATATTTATGACGGAAGTAATATGGAAATATCTCTTTCCCCTGTCCTGACTCCGGCCGAAAATGCCCAGAAGTACTATAAAAAATACAATAAATTAAAACGGGCCCAGGAGGAAGTGTCGCTACAGCTGACCGAAGCACAGGATATGCTAACCTATCTGGAGAGTATAGAAGAAAGCCTGCACCTTTCAGCAACCCGACAGGAAACAGAGGAAATCCGGGAGGAACTGCAAAAAGCAGGATTGCTTCCTGTTCCCAAAAAGAAAAAAACAATTATAGGAAAATCCGCGCCTGTTCAGATTGTATTTTCTGCCAATACCACTATTTACATCGGAAAAAACAACCGGCAGAACGATGAAGTGACGTTCAAAATCGGCAGCGGACAGGACCTATGGCTGCATACCCAGAAAATTCCCGGAAGCCATGTACTGATAAAATCGAGGCTGCCAGAGCCGGAACCGGAAGCACTGGAAGCAGCAATCCAACTTGCAGCATACTTCAGCAAGGCACGGGGCAGCACGCAGATACCTGTTAACTGCGTCCGTCGCCATAATGTTAAAAAACCTTCCGGCGCCAAACCGGGATTTGTAATCTTTACGAATCAAAAAACGTATTACACTACTCCCAATGAAGAATTTATCAGAATTCTGCTGCAAAAGAATGCCATAAAGTGATTATCGCATACAAAAACCGCAGCTTGCCAACGTTAAGACATGGCAACCTGCGGTTATTTAATTTGTATATGCGTTATTGCATCAGTCACTT
Organism: Acidaminococcaceae bacterium; assembly: GCA_017460905.1. Lineage (GTDB taxonomy): Bacteria > Bacillota > Negativicutes > Acidaminococcales > Acidaminococcaceae > Succiniclasticum. Next base: position 6,609 of record JAFTZZ010000067.1, read on the forward strand.
TAATGTTTTGCCACAATCAAGCGGGTAAGTTTGTCATTAGTCAGCTGCATAAACTGATTATAGGCATGCCGGTGATCCGGCGTCGGATCGTATTTCATCAGTATGAATTTCGGATCCGTATGGTCATCCATGGAAGCCAGTTTCCCTTTATACCGTTCCAACACTTCCGCTTTGGTCATCCCTATCTGGATACCGCAGCCGGTTGTATAGCCTGTGCCGGTCATGTAATACGCATCAGGTCCGTAAGAAGGCGGCAACGGTTTCCCGTCTGTTTCTCCGTGATCACGGATTTCATTAAACACCAGACCGGAATATTTAAACTCTTTTAAGCCGGGCGTCTGCTTTTTTTCCATGGGCTCGCCCAAAATTTCTTCAATTTCTTCCCAGCGGCAGCCAATGCCCACACCCATCACCGGGTCGCCTTTAATTTTAGGAGCTACCGCGGCTTTCATCCAGTCAGTCCGAATCTGCTTCAGCGTCTTCCGTATCTCTTCTGTTTCCTTTTTAAACCTGGCGTCTGCCTTCACATACTTTTCGCCTAACGCAAGCAGCTTGTCATCCACCTGCGCCAGGGCTTCTTTATGCTTTTTCGCCGTTTCGGTTATGGCTGCGTCCAGAGCCTCACCCTGCAGACCTTCCGGAACTTTAATCAGCTGTGTCCGGTGCAGTTCATCCATAACCGCCGTTTTCTCTTTGTTAAACTTTTCTTCTTCACCGCAGCCGGAAACAAGCAGGCAGAACAAAAGCAACAAAAGGGCGCATAAAACCGGCATATTGTGACGATACTTTGTCAAACCTGTCATGTCTTTCATCCTTTCAGGAGTTTTGCGAATACGGCGATAATCATAACGTTACCGTTTTCTTTACACCTCTTCTCCTTCCGGCGCCGCTTTGTGAGGCATCAGATTAACCCATTTTACAAATTCATCCTGATCCAGCTGGACGACAAACTTTAAGCCATTATTCAGCTGCGCGGCCACTACATGCTTCGTTTTGCTGTCGCCGCCCAGAATGGCGCCGGCCAGAGCGCCCAAAGGCCCAAAAATTGCCAGCCCTACAATACCCCAGCCAATGCTGAATTTCTTTTCATTTTCCTGGGTCACTTCTTCATAATACGTGATATTTTCTTTAATTCCGATCTTTTCAGAAGAAAAGATGCCAGTAGAAACATCAAGCACAAAATCGTTTGACAGAAGACCCGGTGTCACCAGCTGTGCCCTGACTTCTTCCTGCTGACTGTCAGTACCGCCTAAATATTTTGCCATATTAATTCCCCTCCTGTTAATAAATTACAGATTCGCCATATAAATATTATTACTAAATTCTGACGATACGCAAACCCTCATTCTTTAAATTCACATTTCAGATGCTGGCGTTCCGGCATCAGTTTATATTTTACCTTCGGATAACCAACCATCATACAGCCCACCAGCTTTTGTTTTGGGGGAATCCCCAGCAAATCCACCAGCGGTTTATAGCCGGCGATGGCACAGGCCTGGATAAACCCGGCAATAGTGGTTCCCAGACCGATTGCCGGCGCAAACAGTTCAGCGTAAGCAAGGCATTGCTCACTGTTGCTGATTCCGGTTACATTCAGACGCCGGGTAGAAACAAACACCAGCATAGGCGCCTGCCGTTCAATAATATCGACCTGCTTTTCATGGAACGTATGCAGGACCGCTTTAAAATAGCGTTTGTTCTCTGTCCCCTTTTCCACTTCCTCCGCCATCCAGTCCGCTGTCATCTGACGAATCTGTTCCAGCATTTCCGGATTGGAAACGACCGTAAAATACATCCCCTGGCTGTTACCGGCAGTCGGCGCATAACGGCAGATATCCAACAGCTTTAAAACATCCTCCTGCTTCGGCGGCTGCGGTTTAAACAAACGTACACTACGGCGGGAACGCAGGAAATCGTAAGCCTCCTGCTCGGAAATTATCCCTTTGGGGGCTGGAAGCATCTCTTCCCGCGGCGTATATTTATTATCCATGGCTCCTGTCGGACAGATTGCCACACAATGCCCGCAGCTCATGCAGCCGCGGTCCACATTACACTCCGGCCCGTTCTCTCCCATATCCAAAATGCAGGCTGGACAATCTGCCACACACAACCCGCATTTTACACATTTATTCTGATCAACCTTTATTAAATCCAACACAGGCACTTTCCTGAACCCCCAACTACGTATCTCTCAGTCTGTGTAAAACTGACAGATACTTACGAATTATTTTATATTATACCACATATGAAACAAAAAGATAACCCCGGGCTTTTGATTCAGTCCGGGGCAAGATACGATTTTGGGTTACAGGCTTCCCCTGCAATTTATTTACGGTTGGCCTGCTCGCTGGTCAGCTTATACATTAGTGCGTTGCAGATGGAAGCCGCCACGTTGCTGCCGCCCTTACGCCCTACCGCTACGATGTACGGCACGCCGCTGGCCATGATGATTTCCTTGGACTGCACCACATTTACAAACCCGACCGGCACACCGATCACCAGCGCGGGTTTAATTTTCCCTTCCTTTACCAGTTCGTCCAGACGAACCAGCGCGGTAGGCGCATTACCGACGGCAATGATGACCGGGCCTTCCAACGTTGCCGCCTTTTCCATGCAGGCTGCCGCCCGGGTGCTTCCCGCTTCCTTCGCGCGGGCCGCCACATCGGGATCGCTCATAAAGCAGACCGCTTCCCCGTTCAGCTTAGTCAGCGCCATCTTATTGATACCCACACAGGCCATCTTGGTATCCGTAACAATGGTAAAACCGCCTTTTTTCATGACTTCCAGCGTATCTTCCACAACATTCTCACTGAACCGCAGCGTACGGGCATAATCAAAATCCGCCGCTGTATGAATACAGCGTTTGATGATGCTTTCCTTCTCCGGATCCAGCTTTAACTGTCCTAATTCTTCTGTGATAATTTCAAAGCTGCGCTTTTCAATATCCATCGGCAATACATTTTCCAGATTCATACCATTACCTCCTTGTACCCTGATTTATATCTGTAATATAATACCCAGTTTTACCGGAAAATAAAATTTCCCTCCGGCTGTCCGCTATTACTTTTCAATTCCTTCCCGCGCCGGAATGCCTTTATCAAAAGGATGCTTCCGCTTGCAGACTTCAGAAACATAGTCGGCCAGTTCCAACAGCTCCGGCGACGGATTGCG
>JAFTZZ010000005.1 GCA_017460905.1 Acidaminococcaceae bacterium
CACGTAATTATTGGCAAAGGTTAAAGAATCCCAATCAATTGTATCAAAATCTTTCAAATCAACACCCGTCTTTCCGACCGGCGCGATTCCTTTCGCAGTGGTATTATAGCATGGTTTTCATGCGTTTTCTATGAAGTTTTGATGAACAGAGATAGTTACTTCATATGCTTTTTGATTTCTGCAATCAGTGTGATATCGGCCGGAAGCCATTGAACATCATAGAGGGTTTCTTTGGTAAGCCAGCGGGCTTCTTCTGCTTCCAGTAATTTCAGTTCACCCTCGGTGACCTCACACCAGAAACAGTCCATGGATAAATGGAACGCAGGGTAGTCATATTCAATCGTCCCAATCAGGTCCCCTATGGTAATCTTTGTCTCCAGCTCTTCCTGAATTTCCCTGACAAGCGCCTGTTGCGGCGTTTCACCTTCTTCGATTTTCCCGCCGGGAAATTCCCACAGGCCTTTAAACTCCCCGTAGCCCCGGGCTGTAGCAAATATTTTTTTCTTTTCACGAATCGAATCACATATTACCGCAGCAACAACTTTTATTGTTTTCATTTGTTTTGCCCTTCCAGTTTCTTCAGCAATTCCTGTTTCGAGTCTTTCTATATTTATATTCTATTATAATCTATATCTATTATAATCAATAGTTTTTTCCATAAAGTTACTGTGAAAACATGAAAAAATCGTGATCTTCCTTGCTGTTTCGTTTTCTGTTTTTTCCGCCAAACGCTGTAATAAAAATGCACAAAAAAATCAGCGCAGCCTGCAATTTTGTTTGCAAGTTGCGCCGGTGTGCGAAGATTAACACGAAGCGGCGGCCTGTGCGATTCTCTTCCGATACGCGGGCAGGATCACGCCCCGCCATTGCCAGTCATGCCAGATTTCCTGCGCCGTCGCGCCGCGCATCATGCGCAGAATTGATTTTTTTACAAACGCGCTGTAAGCAGAACGCCTTGCCGCAGGCACTTCCGTCATTTTTGCTTCCAGCTGCTCCACGCTGCGGGCAACCTTTTCATTGAATTCCATCCGTTCATTCATTCCAATAATTTTTCGCATATTCTTTTCCTCCCTTTCTTCTCTGTCTCTTTTCCTTATGCTTACCAACTATCATTGCAAAAGCTGCAAAAATAAAAGCCTTGAAGCGACTAAGCTCCAAGACTGCTTTTTTAATTTTGGAACGCAGTAAAACAACGAAAATTATTATAGCACATTTTAAAAGAATTGCAAGAGCGCAGGGAAAAATTTTGCAAATTATTTTTTGCAAAAAGTGTCGGCAAGCGTACAGACGAATTAATCAGTGGCTCCTCAATTCAAATTCTTAATCCAAATTCTTTGTAAATCCTTCGCCTGCCGCTTAAATTTTTTGTTCATATATAGTATAATAATTTATTATGAAAACGATTACGAATTGATTCAATCACGTTTTGTTAAGGAGCCTTACGTATGTCTTCCTTTTTTACGACTGTATCCGACACGGCGGCCGCCATGCTGACGCCGGAATACTGGATTGCCCTCTGGCCGTTGTGGAGGGCGGCGATCCTCGCCTTCGTCGCGATCATGCTGTTCCGCATCCTGTACCGTTCTTTCATCATGCACTTCACAGAGCATCTGAAGCAGCGGTATCATTACGATTTCATCGACGATTTTTTCCGGGCCTTTAACCATCCGATCCAGACATTTTTATGGATCCTCGCTTTTTACATGCTCATCGTCCTCAGCCCGGTGGACCCGTTTTCCCAGCATCCCGCCTTTGACAAGATCCTGCGCTGCAGCCTGATCGTCTGTATCATCTGGGGCGTGTACAATCTCTGTGACGCGGGGCACGGACTGATCATGCAGATTTTGCAGCGCTCGAACCTGAACATCGACGAAACGATTGCCGGTCTCGTCTCCGCGCTGGCGCATTTTCTGTGCATCATGCTGGGCATTGCCATGGTGGCGCGGGAATGGAATTACGACATTACGGCGTTTGTGGCGTCCCTGGGCATCGGCGCCATGGCGATTGCCTTCGCCGCCAAGGATTCCCTGGCGAATATTTTCGGCAGCATTATCATCATCATGGAGCGTCCCTTCGTCATCGGCGACTGGATCAAGGCGAACAACGTGGAAGGCATCGTGGAAAAGATTTCCTTCCGCAGCACCTGTATCCGGACGTTTTATCAGGAGCTGGTGTATGTGCCGAATTCGCTGCTGAGCAACACGCCCATTACCAACTACACGCAGCGCCAGAAATTCCGCATCCAGTATTCCCTGGGCCTGACCTACAGCACCACGCGGGAGCAGATGGAAAAGGTCTGCATGCAGATCCGCCAGCTTTGCGTGCGGCTTGACGAAATCTACAATGACGGCATTGACGTAAACTTCTTCGAGTTCGGCGACAGTTCTTTGAACATCCGCATCGTCTGCTACGCCAAGGCCCCCAACAATTCAGTGTATCTGAAGGCCAGGGAGAAATTCAATCTGGAGCTCATGAAAATTATGGAAGAAAACGGCGTAAGCTGCGCCTTCCCCAGCCAGAGCATTTATTTTGAAACGCCGCTGCAGCAGGCGGGGAATGAAAAGAAGGCAGAAGAATAATTTTGGTTGAAACGAAAAACGCATCGGATTTGTCCTAAAAGGTTCCCTTCGACGAACGAAGCAGTGAAGGTGAACAAAGGATAAACCCGATGCGTTTATTTTTATTATCGTAGAAGACCTGTTTACAGAAATAGTTTCACACTCTCTTTTAGTGAAACAAAATTCTTTATGCTGTCATTCACACCACAAATCCACGTGCTCAAAGCGCACCACATCCACCAGGCCGCGGTCAGTGAGGCGCAGCTCCGGAATGACCGGCAGGGACGCAAACGCAAGGATCATAAAGGTGCTGTATTCTTCTGGAATGCCAAGCTCCCGCAGCCAGAAGTCAAGCTGTTTGATCTGGGCATTCACCGCCACAGCGTCCCGGTCACTCATCAGCCCGGCAATGGCCAGCGGCACCGTCGCCTTTACTTCCCCGTCGCAGACAACTACCTGGCCGCCGCCAATTTCCCGCAGGCGGTTCACCGCCACGGCCATGTCTTCGTCGTTCGTGCCCACTACGGATAAATTGTGGGAATCGTGACCCACCGTCGTGGCGATGGCGCCCTTCTTCAGCCCGAAGCCAAAGCCAAAGCCCAGCCCGATGTTGCCGGTATTGTGGTGGCGTTCGCAGACCGCCATCTTCAGTATGTCCCGTTCCGTATCGCTGACCGCTTCGCCGTTACGCACCGTCGGCTCCAGATGCAGTTTGGCCGTCAGCAGCTGCGTCTGGCTGATACCGATGACACGCAGCCGTTTGCCCGGCCGCGCCGGAATACGGAAGCTGTCGGCCGTAACCGCAGGCATGTTCATGGACTGCCCCGGCGCGTGCAGCACCGGTTCACTCTTCCACAGCAGCTTGCGGTTCTTCACTACCAGCGCGCCGCCCTTGACTACATGCACCGGCTGGAAGGTCTGCAGGTTTTCAAACACAGCGATGTCCGCCACGAACCCCGGCGCCAGCGCGCCTGTCTGCTGCAGCCCGTAGCATTCCGCAATGTTCAGCGTTGCCAGGGGGATCAGGTCTTCCGGCGCGTAGCCCTGCGCCACGCCGATTTCCAGCAGATAGTTGATGCTCCCCTGCTCAATCAGGTCGTCTGCGTGACGGTCGTCCGTGCAGAGGCACAGCCGCCGGTTGCCCGGCTTTTTGACCAGCGGCAGCAGGTCCACCAGATTGTGTGCCGCGCTGCCTTCCCGCAGGAACACGTACATGCCCCGCTTCACTTTTTCCCAGGCTTCCGCCGGCGTCACGCATTCATGCTCGGTCGTAATGCCGGACGCCACATAGGCGTTCAGCTGTTTAGCGGTAATGCCCGGCGCATGCCCGTCAATCTTCTGTTTATAAAATAATTTCAGCTTGTCCATCTCGCCCCGCTGCTTGTACAGGATCCCGGGGAAATTCATCATTTCCGCCAGGCCCAGTACGCGGGGGCTCAGCTTGCGGAGGCGCTCCATGTCTTCCGCAGCAATGCGCGCGCCGGAAGTATCCATATCAGTGGCCGGCACGCAGGACGGCACCATCAGATACGCAGAGAACGGCATGTCCGCCGTTTCCTTCAGCATAAATGTAAAACCTTCTTCACCCAGCACGTTTGTAATTTCATGGGGGTCGGTGATGGCCCCGGTCACGCCGTTCAGCAGCAGGACCTTCACCATTTCCCGGGGCGACAGCATGGAACTTTCAAAATGCACGTGGGCGTCCATCAGGCCGGGAGTCAGGTACAGGCCGGCCACATCCACTTCCTGTTTGCCGCTGTACTCGCCGATGCCGACAATTTTATTGCCGCTGATGGCAACGTCCGCCTCTTCCCAGGTTTTCAGGAACACGTTAAACACGTGCCCGCCTTTTAATACAAGGTCAGCCTCCTGCTGCCCCAATGCTGTGTCAATCTGCTCTTCCAGAGTTGTTGCGCGCCAGAAATCCATGCTTTGCACCTGCTTTCCGATTTGTTTTGACTGCCTGGCTGCTTTTCATCTGAAAATATTATAACATATTCCGCAGCAAACCAAAACGCATTCTTTTACAGCCTCACAAACCGTTTTCACCTGCGCTGCAGCGTTTCACGCCCACCACCGGGACCAGGCGCGCCCCCAAAACCGCTGCCACCACGCACAGGACCGCGTCGCCCGGAACCGCCAGGATAAAGCAGTACAGCACCAGCGGCCACAAGGCGATCGGCGTGCCAAGGTAAAAATTACTGATGACATAGCAATACACCATGCCGCACAGATACACCACCGCAAGATTCAGCGCGTTGCCCAGCAGCAGGCTTTTAAAGGTCGGGCGCGGCGTCCGTTCCGCAAAATATCCGGAGATCCACGCGCCCAGGGCGAAGCCCGGCAGATAGCCGAAGCTGGGTTTAAATATATAACCGGGGCCGCCTCCTTCGGCAAAAACCGGCACGCCCATCAAGCCTAACGCAATATAAATGATAACGCTGATAGCGCCTAACCGCGAACCCAGCAGCACGCCTGCCAGTGTTGTAAACAAAAACTGCAGGGTAAAAGGCACCACCGGAACCGGGATACGGATAAAAGCGCCAATGGCAATCAGCGCCGTAAAAATTGCGCATAAAATATGATCCTTCAGTTTTCCGTTACGCAACGTGATTCCTCCTCATCAAAACGCGCAGGGATCCGAAAACTCCCTGACATGGCTGCTGCGTACCTGCGCAAAAATTTCTTCCATGGATTTTGTCAGGCGCGTCAGCATTTCATCAATTTCATCAGCGGTCGAAGCAAGCGGCGGCATGAAGACGATCACATCGCCGATATTACGGATGATCAGCCCGTACTTGCGGGCATTCTGGCAAATGCCGCCAGCCATCTGCAGACCCGGATCAAAGGAAAGCTTCTTCGTTTTATCCCGCATCAGCTCAATGCCGCCCAGCATGCCGCACTGGCGTGCGTCGCCCACAAAATCCATAGCCTGCATGCGGGCAAAATGCTGCCGGATGACTTCGATTTTGGGTGACAGCCCGGCAATGACAGCGTCATCCCTGAAAATTTTCAGGCTGGCCAGCCCGGCAGCGCAGGCCAGATTGTTTCCCGTGTAGGAGTGACCGTGATAGAAGGTTTTGTATTCCGTCGGTTCCCCTAAAAACGCATTGTAAATTTCGTTGGTGACCAGCGTCGCGCCCAGAGGCAGATAGCCTGCGCTGATACCTTTTGACAGGCACATCATGTCCGGCAGCACATTTTCATGGTTGCAGGCAAACATCCGGCCCGTGCGGCCAAATCCAACGGCCACCTCATCGACGATCAGCAGCACATTGTATTTTTTTGTCAGTTCCCGGACGCCTTTGATATACCCCTGCGGCTGCATCAGCATGCCAGCCGCGCACTGGCAGAGCGGTTCAATGATCATGGCCGCCGTATGCGCCGCATGCTCCTGCAAATACTCCTCCAGCTCCTGCAGCAGCATCTGCAAAAATTCCTGTTCCGAGCGCGCGTCCAGTTTTGTATGGAAATACGAAGGACAGCTGACGCGATGCGTCTGGAAAAGCAACGGCTTGTATGCTTTATGGAAAACTTCCACATTGCCGACGGAAACAGCGCCCACTGTGTCCCCGTGATAAGAATCGCCCAGATTGATAAAATCCTTTTTCTCCGGATGTCCCGCATAATTCCAGTACTGGAACGCAATTTTAATGGCCGCCTCCACCGCTGTGGAACCGTCGTCGGAATAGAACACCTTGTCCAGTCCTTCCGGCGTTACTTCCACAAGCTTTTCCGCCAGCTCCGCCGAAGGCTCGTTGATCAGTCCCAGCAGTGTGCTGTGTTCCACTTTATTCAGTTCCGCAATAATAGCTTCATTAATTTCCCTGCGGCGATGTCCGTGGATGTTGACCCACAAACTGGAAATAGCATCCAGATATTCTTTTCCTTCTGTATCGTACAGCTTTACGCCGTCCCCGTGATCGATAACCAGCTGCGGATTTTCCAGCCAGCCTTTCATCTGCGTAAACGGATGCCAGATATATTTTTTATCCAATTCTTCCCATTTGTTCATGATGTGTCGCTCCTTATTTTATTTTTTTGCCCTTCCCAGAATTTTTATGACTGCAGCTGCCGGGCGTTAAAGCGGATTACATTTCGGGTTTCAATTTCAGCCCGTTCCAGTATTTCATCAAGCGCAACTGTTTCTTCCACAATTTCTGCCAGTTTTTGCGGATCGTTCATTTCCGTTTCCGACAGCAGCGGCAGTTTTCCTAAAACCGGCAGCCCTGTCAGCTTTTCATAATAATAAAGATTGCCTTTTTCCAGTTCGCCGGCATGTTTTTCATCCCAGCCGTTTACCAGGAAACCAAGGACCGGGATACCGTGCTGCTGGCAATAATATGCAGTAAGTACGGCGTGGTTGACGTTTCCCAGAATCGGTTTCACTACAATCAGGACCGGAATCTGCAAAGCCCGGAAATAATCCTTTACCAGAAAATCCTCCGTCAGCGGAGCCGTGATTCCGCCGATTCCCTCCAGCACCGAAACCTCATGGTTCCGGATGCACGTTTTGGCGCCAGCAATCATCTTCTCCGGTTCCAATACAACATGCTCCAGCTTGCTGGCTTCTGCCGGCGCTAACGCCGCTTCCAGGACGACGGGGATCACTTCTTTGCGCAATTCGTCCGGATAGCCTGCGCAGCGCATCTGAAATGCAGCGTCCGTTGAGATCAGTTCCCCATCCTGCCGCCGTACACAGCCGGATGCCACCGGTTTAAAAATTCCCGGCGTAATGCCCCGGTACCGCAAAGCCGCGGCCAACGCGCCGGTTACAACCGTCTTGCCGATTTCCGTATCCGTTGCCGTAATACCAATCGCAATCAAAACAATTCCTTCTTTCTGCATGGATTTCTGTTCTGTCAGCATGTACTGCCTTTCAAAAGGCAGCGCAATAATGCAGAACGCAATGTTAACCAAATTTCAATTCGAGTTTACGTTTCTAATTATAAGCATTCTGTTTGTTAACGTCAACCTTTAATTTCCTATAAGTTAACGTAGATTGTAAAAAAAGAGCCTGCGGAACTTGTCCGCAGACCCGCATCTCGTATTATTTCACTTCTTTGCCAAACCACTTTTCATAAATTTTATCGTATTCCCCGCTTTGCCTTAACTCCGCAAGGGCTTTGTTAATTTTAGGCGTCAGTTCGCCGTGACGGCGCATCACAATGCCGTAAGATTCTTTTTCAAATGTGTCGCCGGCAATCATCGCATCCGGATGATTTTTTTTCAGGTAATACTGGGCAACCGGTTTGTCAATGATGATGGCCTCCACCTTATTTTCCTTCAGCGCCTGGAAAACCTCTTCGTTCGTTTTAAAACTGCGGACTTTATCTCCGGCCAGCCGTTTCGCCGCTGCCTCTCCGGTCGTTCCAATCTGTGCGGCTACCTCGCGGTTTTTCAGGTCTTCCGGTTTTTGAATGGCAGTATTACCTTTTTTGACCACAAGAGAAAGCCCCGATGTGTAATAAGGCTCGCTCATGTCTACAATTTTCTGCCGGTCCGGCGTAATCGTCATGCCGGCAATGACCAGATGCAGATTACCGCGCTTAACAGCCGGGATCAGCGCTTCGAAATCCATATCCAGAAGCTCGACCTGCATATCCAGTTTTCTTCCGATGGCACGGATCAGATCCATATCAAATCCGGAAATTTCCCTGCTTCCCTGCTCTCTGAATTCAAATGGCGGAAAGGTAACTTCAGTACCGACCTTCAGAACCTTCGGGCCCTCATTCTTTTTTTCTCCGCCACAGCCGGAGACACTGAAAAGCAGCGCCAGGATACCCACAAGCAACAGTATGTATTTTTTCATCTGCATTTACCTCCAAAGACTGGGTGTTACCGGATTCATCAGCATCAAAATGATAATTGCTTTTGCAGTTGCAACACAGATTGTATTTTATTGCTTTTTCCGTTTGTCTTCTATTGTAAAATTTATCACAGTTTGAACAGAAAAACAATGCTAAACAAATTTACTGTAAATAAATTAATTTTATTTTTTGTTTTAACTTTTTAAATTTAGTGATATATTTATTTTATAAACAGTTTGCTCATCACCGTTTTATGAGCTAATTGATACAACTAATTATAATTTTAAGAGAGTAACCTGAAGCATCAGGAGAAAGGAAAACCCGGACATCCGAAAGACGACCGGGCCATACATGTTTTTATGAAGACAAGAAGCAGGAAACGCATGGCGGGATTTTTGATTCCCTCGCTGCTTGGCATTCTTTTATTTATGGTGCCAATCAAATACAATGACAACTGGACGATTGTCGTCAAGATTCTTGCGGACATAATCGGCGCGGCATTAGGCGATTATCTGCCGCTGCTGTGCGTAGCGATTGTAACTGTTTCCGCCATATTGGGCGTCCTTTCCCTGAAGCGTCCCAGCTTCATCACAACGTATCCTATTATTGACAAAACTTTTTCCGCAACACCGGTATGGGCGCTGATCCGTGTCATTGGCGCGATCTTCATCTGGCTGACCTGGCTGAAGATTGATGCCGGTGAAGATTCTGCCGGTGTCATCCATATGATTACAATGGCGGATGCAGGCGGCTTTGTGTTAACCGAACTGCTGTCAGTTCTGGTCATCATCTTCCTGTTAGCCGGACTTCTGCTCCCGTTCCTGCTGGACTTCGGTCTTTTGGAATTTATCGGAGCCCTGCTGACCAAAGTCATGCGCCCCCTTTTCACCATTCCGGGCCGGGCAGCGGTAGACTGCATTACTTCCTGGATCGGGGACGGCACACTGGGCGTCATGCTTACGGCCAACCAGTACGAAGACGGGTATTATTCCGAACGGGAAGCCGCCATCGTGGCCACCACCTTTTCCGCAGTTTCCATCACCTTCAGTATCGTAGTGCTGGCACAGGTCAAGCTGATGGATTATTTTGGGATTTACTATTTGGTGGTCTGCATAATCGGTATCGTCTGCGCGCTGATACTGCCCCGCATCCCGCCCCTGTCCCTGAAAAAAGATACGTTTCTGGTGCCGGGCAAAGCCATGGGGGAAGAACTTCCCGAAGGCTATGCCTCATCCTGGGATTACGGCCTGGACCTGGCCTGCCAGCGGGTTGCCGAATATGGCGGCGCCAAGCAGTTCCTGGAAAGCAGTCTGAAAAACGCGGCCGGCATGTGGTTCGGCGTGCTGCCGGTCGTCATGTGCATCGGCACGCTGGCACTGGTACTGGCGCTGAACACCACTGTTTTCGAAACCCTGGGCCTGCCCTTTATGCCGCTCCTGAACCTGCTTGATATTCCGGAAGCCGCTGCGGCTTCCAAGACGATGGTCGTCGGGTTCACTGATATGTTTACCCCGTCCATTCTGGCGGCAAGCACCATCTCCAGTAACATGACCCGTTTTATTGTAGCAGTAGTTTCCGTAACCCAGCTGATTTACCTTTCGGAAGTAGGCGGCCTGATCCTGGGTTCCAAAATCCCGGTGAACCTGCCGGAGCTGTTCGTCCTGTTTTTAGAGCGGACCGTGATCAGCCTGGTCATCGCTTCCGCGTTTGCGCATATGATTTTCTGAAGCAAATCCTCGTATATGTTTTTATAAGTTTATTCCGATTTTGTATTATTTTAGTTTCCTTGCAGGGAAGGACGAAAGAAGTCAGTTTGCCTGCGCGGAATCAGTATTCCGCATTTTTCTGCGTATGTACTGCAGGCGCCAGAATAAAATCAGGGCGGAAATTAAAATGCCGATATCCAGGCTCTGCCAGTAAGAGTACGGGCCGTGATGCAGCACGTAATCAAAAAACAGGCCGAACGGCGCGCAGATTCCCCAATACGCAATGAGGCTGGAGTAAAAAGGCAGGTTGACATCTTTATATCCCCGGAGAATGCCCTGAATAGGCGCTGCCACGGCGTCGCCCATGATAAAAAAGCACCCATACGTGATAAACTGCACGCAGATTTCCACGACCTCCGGCTCTGTGACATACATAAGGGCAATAGGATACCGCAGCAGATAAAAAAGCGAAGGCAGGATAAGAGCGCAGGACCAGTTAAAAGCCAGTCCTGCGTTTTCATATTGTTCGGCGGAAAGCCAGCGCCCGGCTCCCGCTTCAATGCCCACCAGTATGGTCATGCTCATGGAAACGCTGAGAGGAATCATATAGACCAGACTGCTGAAGTTCATCGAAGCCTGGCTCGCGGCTATGGCGGCAGTACCGAAACGGGCCACCAGAAAGGCTACCACGCCGAAAATGCTGGTTTCCATGAAAATAGAAAGCCCGATGGGAAGACCGATACGCAGATATTCCTTAACCAGCGCTTTATCTACAGAAGCGCTGTGTCGGAATATCGCAATGTTTTTATACGGTGCGTGCTGCGTAATAATGAGGGAAAAAAGGATAAAGATAAACCAGCAGGTCAGGCCGGTGGCGATCCCTGCGCCGATACCGCCCAAAGCCGGCAGACCCAGCTTGCCGTAGATAAGGATATAATTCAGCGCGGCATTGACCGGCAGCGCCGTCAGATACACCTGCATCGTCAGGCGGGTTCCCCCCAACGTATCAATAAAAGAACGCAGAACGGTTCCCATGAAGAAGGGGACAATGCCGATGCCGATACCTGCCAGATAATGCACGGAAATATAGGCGACCTCCGATTCCAGTCCCAGCCGTTGCACTACAGGCGTTAACAAGAAAAACCCGGCGGTAAAGCAGAGACAGGAAAACAGCAGGGCCAAAAACAGGCCGTGACGGATTACACGTCCGATTTCCCGGCGTTTTCCGGCGCCTAACAGATGCGCGGAAAGGGGCGTCGCGGCAATCAATATTCCATTTATTGTTGTAAAGACCGGCATCCAGAGATTTCCGCCGATCGAAGTGCCCGCCAGCTGTGTTGCCCCGGCATGACCGCTCATGACAGTATCAAAAAAATTCATTCCCATAATCGCCGTCTGGGTGATGAGAATGGGAATCATGATGCTGAAAAAGTGCCGGAACTTGGCGCGAGCATCGGTACCAAACAGTTTTTGCTTTAGTGACATGATGTTTCGTATTTTATAAGGAAACGCTAATCAAGTAAACAGCAATAAAAAGTGAAGTCTGCAGCCATCCGCTTAAAGCCGAATCGAAAGTCCCTGAAAAAGCAGTCCTCCCAAAATCCCGGCTGCATAAACAAGAAGCAGGATCCGCAGATTCTCTTTCAGCCGCCGGTTTGACCGGAACAAAACGAGAAGCCCGACGCCGGAGCCTGTTAACAGGCCCGCCATCATCTGTCCCGCCCCTAAAATTCCTTTCAGGTAAAGCTCCGCAAGCAAAACAGAAGCAGCACAGTTAGGGATCAGGCCGATCAGGCTGGCGGCAAACATTCCAACAACTAAATTCCCGCTGAACAAAGACGCAATGGCCTCCTCTCCGGCCATTTCCATTCCCGCAGCGCAAAGCAGCGTAATCAGAAAAACGAAAAACGCAACCGAAAGGGAATGATGCAGCGCGGATTTGAAAATATTACCTTCTTTGCAGCAGCAATGCTCCTGCTCACACAGCGAATGAATCCGTTCTTCATAGGCTTTTTCCTCCCGCGCATGCAGCGGGAAAAGCAGATTGACAAAATAGCCCGCTGCGGCAGCAAACACAATCTTCCAGCCAAGAACAGTTGCAATCGTGCCGAGCGGAACAGACTCCGCCAAAAAAACCGGCAGCATCTCGTCGGAAGTGGACAAGAACACCGCAATGAGCGTTCCTTCGGAAATCACGCCGCCGGCAAAAAGACTGGCAGACGCAGCTGAAAAGCCGCATTGCGGCAATACCCCAAGCAGGGCCCCCAAAACCGGGCCGAAGCGGCTGCCGCGCCGGAGCAGCGCTATCGTCCAATCCTGTGAACGGGTCTCCAGATATTCCATAAACAAATATGTTAAAAACAAAAACGGATACAGTTTCAGCGTATCCATGAATACATCTGTCAATAGTTCCTGCATAAAATCTCTTCCATACTTATGAATTTCATTAGTAAATTCCTTCACATCGTTTCAAACTTTAGCGCCTTCATTTTCGGTTAAAAAAATTGTCGTGCTGCTGTTTCAAATCCGGCGCTATGTCTTCTATTCTGTCGTAATCATTTTGGATCGGGTCATCGCCGTAGCGGTTACGGCCGATGGTGCCCCGTTTGCAAATCAGATACAGTCCCCAGGCAACATTGATGTAGGGCAGCACACCCAGCAGCAGCCACCAGCCGCTTTTATCCACATCATGGCAGCGGCGGATACCAAGGGAAAAGCCGCTCCAGATCGTAATGACCATGATCATCACAAGAAGGCCGAAATGCACCCACTTATAATCCGGACGCTTATAATTTCCGGGCTGAAAGCCTGCAAAAAAATAAAACAGAAACATTGCCAAAGCCAGTGAAACAAATGTCACCGCAATGGTCCGGTAAATATACGGTTTGCGATTCAGTCTGCCGCTGCAAGAAAAGTATTTTCGCAGCAGGCAGCCAAAAAATCCATTATTATCCACAAACAACCCTCCCCTTTAACGGCCGCGAAAACTAAGGAAAGATAACAAAACGGCTGATACAACGCCTATCAACCTGCATCAAATACATCAAACCCGTAGTCCAATCCTTCATTAGAGTCTCAGGATTTTTACAAGCTTTTCTATACCGTCCATGGGGACTCCTTATATTATCGTTCTTCAGCTTCGTATAACAAATTAAGCAGCTTATGGTAATACTCGCTTTGCTTATCGTTCAGTTCGTCATCAGACCGCATGGTAAGTGTCCATCCGGCTCCATTAGTCGGATCTTTGTATGATACAGACAGGCTTGTACTGGCTGCATCCATGGCAAACAGGGCGCTTTTGCGAAACGGTTTCCATTTAAAAATTTTGTACTCCCTGCCCAATGCTTCCATCTCTTTCAACACGTCTCCGGAAACTATCTTTTCTACCTTTCTTTCCGGAGAATCGTGCCAATCTTTATAGTTGCTTGCATAGTTGACTTCTGTGTCACTGATTCGTATCAGTTCAATACGTTCATGCCCGCCTGTAGAACTACCGGCACTGATGTAACTGCATCTTGTGATGAAAGCGGTTTTTTCTTTTACCATGTCTTTATCACCTTTTGCTTCTGAAACACCCGAAAACACGGAAAGAAACATGCCTAAACATAAAACCATCGCAATTGCTTTCCAAAATCTCATATTGTAACCTCCCTGTTAACAAAAAACCGCTTATATAAATGTCTGACTATCTTCTGATGAACTTCCATTTATTATGTTTAATTATATCAAAAAACGGTGATACAAAAAAGAAGAAACATTCCAAATTCATATACAGGTTTTATGTCTATATTATGATAGTTCTGCCTGCCAAAAGCCAAAAGAGCAACCTAATTGGAAACATCCCTATCAGCTCCCTCGGCGCAATGGCAGCTTGTTCAAACAAAGCAGGAAAATGCAGGCAGGATATGTAACTCGGAAACAGACAATATAAAAAAACAATCCCTGATTCCAAAACAATGGAGTCAGGGACTTTATTTTGGTGATCCCGGGCGGATTCGAACCGCCGGCCTACCGCTTAGGAGGCGGTCGCTCTATCCAGCTGAGCTACGGAACCATGTTAACAATGTTAAGTTTGCAAGAAAACGTCGATTAAACAAGTTTATACGATTGCTGAACGTGCAGGCGAATTAAGCAGTATTTTTAATACACACACCTTATACGCAACACGCGGAAAGAGAGAAAATGCCGGTCAGATGCCGGCATTTTTGCCTATTTTCTTTACAGGTTTTCTGCCATTCCGGGAGGCATGCTCCACTCCACCCGCACATCATTCGCGACCCACATACGGGTCAGGCAAAGCTGAAAGTTTTCCAGGCTTTCCAGCGGCTGCAGGGTCACTTCTTCAAAATCCCGGATGGTGGGACCCACGCAAACCTTAAAAGTATGCGGCTCCGCCAGATATTTTTCCACCGCAGCCTTCGGCCCTTCCGCGCTCATATGCACATCCGCAGTCCTGGTTTCCGGGTCATATTCAATATATCCGTATTTTCCGTGGGAATTAATCGTCACGGCGTACTTTTCCATAATATGCCCTCCTCAAATTCCATATCATTATATCAGAATTTGGGCAATTTAACAATACATCTGCTTATGATTCTTCCCATTGCTGCGAAAATATTCTGTGCGCCCAGTCCGTCACAAGCTTTTCGGCAACAGCTTTTTATTCTTCGCTTTCCTGCCGGGGCGCCGGACGCAGGCGCTGCTCCAGCGGAATTTTTTCCATGTTTTCCACCGCCGCCAGCTGGGCCTGTTCATACAGCAGGCTCTGGGAGCTGATCTCGCCGCCTTTGCCTGCCACCACCCTGCGGTAATTACCGTTGCTCTGCATCATATGCGCGCCTGCATTGTCTTCCAGATACAGACGCAGGATCTCTTTGATACGGGCAATGTGGTTTTCGTTTTCTACCGGGAAGAAAAGTTCCACGCGGTCATTCAGGTTACGGGGCATCCAGTCCGCGCTGCTCATGTACAGCTGCTCATTTCCGTCGTTGGCAAACCAGAAGATACGGCTGTGTTCCAGCTGCCTGCCGACAATGCTGCGGACGGTAATATTTTCGCTGATTCCTTCCAGCCCCGGGCGCAGCGTACAGATACCGCGCACGATCAGCTCAATTTTTACGCCCGCCATGGATGCTTCGTACAGCTTCTGGATAACCGGCTGGTCCAGCAGGGAATTCATCTTGGCAATGATATGCCCTTCGCCGCCTGCTTTGGCAATGCGGATTTCATTTTCCACCAGCTCATAAATTTTTTCACGCAACCCAATCGGCGCCATGACCAGCTTATTCCAAATCGGCGCCCGGGAATACCCAGAAAGCAGATTGAAGAACGCGGAGGCGTCGCTGCCAAACTGGTCGTTGGCCGTCATCAGGCCCATATCGGTATACAGCTTGGCTGTGCTGTCATTGTAGTTGCCAGTGCCCAGATGCACATAGCGTTTGATCCCGTCGGCTTCCTGCCGTACTACCAGAATAATCTTGGCATGGGTCTTCAGGCCCACCAGTCCGTAGATTACATGAGCGCCGGCTTTTTCCAGCCGACGGGCCCACAGGATATTGTTTTCTTCATCGAAGCGGGCTTTCAGCTCCACCAGCACCGTAACCTGCTTGCCGTTTTCCGCGGCCCGGGCCAGCGCCGCCACGATCGGCGAATTGCCGCTGACGCGATACAGCGTCTGCTTGATGGCCAGCACCTTGGGATCGCTCGCCGCGTCGCTGACAAATTTCACCACCGGGTCAAAGCTTTCATAAGGATGGAACAGCAGAATATCCTTTTCCTTGATGCGTTCAAACAGATCGTCATATTCCGGCAGATCCTTCGGGCGCTGCGGCACAAAAGGCTCATGCAGCCAGGGCCACATCTTGTCCAGGGAAACAAATTTAAAGAAGCAGGTCGCGTCCAGCGGACCGGAAATTTCATAAACCTCTTCATCGGTCAAATCCAGGTTTTCTTCCAGGAATTTCTTTATCTTGCTGTTGCCGGTTTTGGCAATTTCCATCCGGCGGGCTGCGCCGCGTTTCCGCTGCCGCAGGGATTTTTCGATTTCCCGCAGCAGGTCTTCGATATCGTCTTCATCCACGTCAAGGTCGCTGTCGCGGGTCAGACGGAAGGGAACCACATCCAGTATCTGGCAGCCCCGGAACAGGTACTTGCAGTGAATGGTAATCAGTTCTTCCAGATAAATAAATGTACGTTTTTCTTCCACCGGGATTTCGATCAGGCGGGGCAGCAGGGACGGAACCTGTACGACACTCATGCTTTCCTCCCCATCCACTGTGATCAACTGCACGGCCAGATTCAGCGTCTTGTTTCCCAAAAACGGGAATGGCCTTGACGCATCTACCGCCATCGGCGTCAGCACCGGATACACGACTTCCTGATAATAGTTCTCCAGCCATTCCCTGCCTTCCTCACTGCATGCATCAATGGTCTTGATTTCCGGGCCGCCCGCTTTTTTCAGGTCCTCCAGCACATCGGTCAGGATTTTGCTTTCCAGCTTCATCTGCTCATGGGCCGCCTGGGAAATCATCCGCAGCTGCTCCCGTACAGTCAGGCCGGACGGATCCTTACGGGACACGCCGTTCTCATACTGGTCCCACAGACCGGCAACCCGCACCATAAAAAATTCATCCAGGTTGGAAGACGTAATGGCAATAAATTTCAGCCGCTCCAGTATAGGCGTCGTTTCCACTTCCGCTTCCCGCAGAACGCGCAGGTTAAACTTCAGCCAGCTCAGCTCCCGGTTAAAGAAATATTCCGGCCGTTGCAGGTCCGCTTTGGTAAATTTCTTTTCTTTGGCAGGCCCTTTGGCCGGAGCCTGTACCAGCTCAGACACAGCCGCGCTCTTAATGCGTTTTTTTACGACGGCCGCCGCTCTCTTCACGACAGCCGGTGTTTTTTTCTCCGCCGCAATCACAGATTTTTTTGTTCTTGTACCGGTCTTATCTTTTATCTCGCTCATAATGATTCCACCCGCTCCAACCGTACTTTAAACCCATACACTTCTTCCATCATCAACACTTTGGAAGCAAAAGTCCATTCTTCTAAATCAAGGTCAGCCTTGCTGACCAC
The DNA here is from genome assembly GCA_017460905.1 of Acidaminococcaceae bacterium. Taxonomy (GTDB): domain Bacteria; phylum Bacillota; class Negativicutes; order Acidaminococcales; family Acidaminococcaceae; genus Succiniclasticum. The sequence goes on from JAFTZZ010000005.1 coordinate 17,146, forward strand.
CTGTATCGTCAGTTCCCGGTTATGCAGATTGACCTTGCAGCGCTGTATCTTCTGCATGTAACTGCGGTCCAGCGCATCCGCCAGCCGGATGATGGCCGATAATTTCGCCACCACAGGCACCAGCTCGCTTTTCAGCGCCGGCACCCGTTTTTCGTCCCGTTCCATCACGTTATGGGCATGATAGTAGGAGGCCATGGCAATAATAATTTTATCCTCTTCCGTAAAGCCCAGCAGGTCCGTCCCCATGATCAGCTGATAAGAGTACAGGGAATGGCTGCGCATGGAAACGTATTTACCGATATCATGCAGGATCGCCGCCGCCCGCAGCAGCAGCCGGCAATGCTCGTCCATGCCGTATTTTTTCCCGATTTTATCGAAGATCACCAGCGCCAGCTTTTCCACCTGGGTCACGTGCTGGTAGTCATATTCATAATCTTCTCCCACATGATGGACGAGGCTCATCATTTCCTCTTCCAGCGCATGTGTGTAGTTTTCGTCTTTCTCCCGGATCAGCCGCAGCAAGATCATGCCGTCCAGAAACGTATCGTTCGTGATAATGATTTCCTTGGCCGAAGGCGCCAGATCCAGCAGCTTTTCGTACAGCAGCACCATCGGCAGCACCAGTTCGGCCTCCGCTTCCGTCAGGTTATAGGTCTTCAAGATCTGCGGCAGGTTCAGCTTGCGCACCTTGTCAAAAAACTGGCGGAACTCTTCCGTCGTGACCCGCTGCACATTATTTTTATTGCGAATGCCCATTACCTTTAAAAGTAATTCCGTTTCTGTTCCGGAAAGCACCAGATATTTTACCGCCTGCCCTTCCAGCGCCCGGCGCACCGGTCCGATGGTGCTGGACAGGAACTGCATCAGCGCTTTGTTGAAATGCAGGCTGCTGCGCTGGTAATTGTTAAAGCTTTCTTTAATACGGATAATGCCGATATGGAAATTTTCCTGGAACCGGATTTTTTCATCCTGCACCAGCGAAACGCCCAGACCGCCGGAAGAAATATCCAGCAGCATCATGCCCTTTTCGCTGGAAATGCGGTTGTCGCGCAGGGTCTTGCGTATCGCCACATATTTCGTATAAATTTCCATGGGCATTTCCGCTACGGTCACGTCCAGACCGGTCCGCAGTTTAATCTGATCAAGCATGAACACCTTGTTGCCGGCTTCCCGCACCGCTGTAGTCGCCTGTGCGGTATAGACATCCACGCCGTAATCCTGCA
>JAFTZZ010000068.1 GCA_017460905.1 Acidaminococcaceae bacterium
AACGCAAAAAGACGGTTCAGAGATCCGGTGATGATGGCTGAGAGGGACCACCTGTTCCCATCCCGAACACAGCAGTTAAGCTCTCACGCGTCGAAAGTACTTGGCTGGAAGCGGCCTGGGAGGATAGATTGTTGCCGGTCAGAGGGAAGCCCCCTGCACATTCGTGCAGGGGGCTTTTAACTTTTGCAAATACTTTCTTTTCTCCTCCGTTTGTAGTATAATTATTCTGCATATGTGTGTCCTCTATTATTTTATTAAGCAATCAGTATTTGTGATATTTCTGTTTTTTGACATTCATTTGTTGCATTTCGATGGTTTGATTTTATTTTAATAAGCAGGTGAGTTTTATGCGTATTGTTGTAGTGGGCGCCGGCAAAATGGGCTACAGTATCGCCAAGCTGTTAGCGGATGGCTCATATGATGTAGTTGTAATTGAGCAGCATGAAGAACGTCGGCAGGTTGTCAAGGATTCCCTTGATGTCCTGACGATTCAGGGCAATGGCTGCAGTCCAGAAATTTTGGACATGGTTGAGGTGCGTGATGCAGATGTGTTCATTGCTGTGACTGACAGCGATGAAGTGAATTTGGTTGCCTGCCGTATGGCAAAGGCGTTTGGAGCCAAGCACACGGTTGCCCGTGTCCGCAATGAAGAGTATACGGCAAACGAGCCTATGCTGCTCAGTAAAACACTGGGTGTGGACTTGAATCTGAACCCGGAACGCATTACGGCAAATGAAATCAGTCACATTCTGATGACGCCTGCGGCGCTGGATGTCGATGATTTTGCCGACGGTAAGGTTCGCATGTTCGGTGCTAGCCTGCCTGCTGATTTTAAATTTTTAGGCCTTCCGTTGAAAAACGTAAGGCTTCCCGGCGGTATTTTAATTGCCATGATCTTCCGTAAACATAAGATGATCATCCCCCATGGCGATGATATTTTGGAACCGGGCGATAACGTGTATTTTGTTGGCAGCCAGGAAGTTATAAAGAACTTTGAAGTCAACTTTGAGGCGCGTTATGATAAACTGGAACGCGTGCTTCTGATCGGCGCCGGGCGGGCAGGCCGCATGCTGGCGCAGATGCTGGAGAAGCAGGGGGTATTTGTCAAGGTTATTGAAAAGGATAAGGAACGCTGCCGCATGCTTTCGGAACAGTTGAATAACGGTCTGGTGCTGTGCGGAGACGGAACTGATATTGACCTTTTAACAGAAGAAGGCATTTCGGAGGCAGACTGCGTTGTCTGCCTGACTGATGATGATAAGCTGAATTTGCTGCTGGCTTTACTGGCAAAACATCTCGGCGCCAAAAAAACCATCGTCCGTGTTGCCAGAAATGAATATGTGGACCTGATGGCCAAGGTGGGCGTCGATATTGCCTTGTCTGCCCGCTTGTTAAGCGCTGCGGAAGTGATGCGTTTTGTACGCCAGGGCGGCGTTGTTTCGGTGGCCTTATTGGAAGGCGCCAAGGCCGAAGCGCTGGAACTGAAGGTGCAGCCGGGTTGTAAAGTCGATGGAAAAACGCTGATCCGGGCCGGTTTGCCCCGTGACTGCCTGGTATGTGGTATCGTTCATCAAGGGGAGGCTTCGGTTCCGAACGGGCAAAGCGTGCTGAATTCAGGGGACAGGGTCATTGTGTTTGCGCAGACAGAAGTTGTTCAGGATGTTATGGACATGTTTGCCGGCAAAAAGGAAGCATAACAGATATCATAGGAAGCCGGTTTGTTGTTGATCTGAAAATTTGCTATTGAGAGAAACAGAATTATGGAACAGATGTTAGTGTTGCGTATGACGGGCATTGTATCCCTGGTGATGGCTGCCGCAATGATACCTTCCCTTGGATATGCCCTGTTCCGGGAGTGGGGGATGGTCTTGCCGTTTCTGGGTACGATCATGATAGGGCTGACATTTGGCGCATACGCATTAAAAAGTACGGTTTCACAACGTAAAATGCGGTTATCGATTCGGGGCGGGGCCATGTTTTTGGGTTCGTCCTGGTTATATACCAGTATTTTGGGGGCTTTTCCGTATTTTGCTTCGGGTGACTTTTCACTGCCTAAGGCATTATTTGAAAGCGCCTCAGCGTTAACGACGACAGGCGTGAGCTCAGTACTGGAAGGCGCACCGTATCCTGCCAGCCTGTTGCTCTGGCATGATATCAGCCAGTGGCTGGGCGGTATTGGGGCAATCATCATTTTTGCGGTGATTATGCCGCAACTGGGGTCCAGCGCTGCCAACCTGTTTTCCGCCGAAGTGCAGGGAAACTCGGCAGAACGGACGATGCCGCATATCCGGGAAGCGGTCCGGATTTTGATTTTCCTTTATCTGGGTATGACCGCCATGATGATTTTCATTCTGCTGATGCTGCGGCAGCCGTTGGAGATGGCAGTCAAACTGGCGGCGACCTCTATTTCCACCAGCGGGTACCTGCATTACCGCACCTATCTGATGGAAGTCAATGACCCGAATCTTGAACTGTTCCTGATTTTATTCCTGATTATCGGAAGCTGTAACTTCATATTGTATTATCGCATTTTCCAAAAGCGTATGGATGTTTTCTGGAAGGATACGGAACGCCGCTGGTTTTTCGGACTGATCATAGGAATCAGCTTGCTGGTGACTTTTAATCTCTGGAAGAATGATTGTTACGATGTTTTTTCTTCCTTACGCTATGCCTTCTTCCAGGTAGTTTCCGTAATGAGTACGGCCGGTCTGGCGACACAGGATTTCAGTCAGTGGCCGGCTTTCAGCCGTCTGATGCTGTTTTATGCCGCGATCATCGGCGGCTGCTCGGCTTCTACCGCGGGTGGTGTCAAGGTTTCCCGGCTGGTGGTGCTGTTAAAGGTATGCTGGCAGGAAATTATCCGCACGTTGCATCCGAAAATGGTCCGCGTTATCGTTATGAGCGAAAAGCCGGTCCCTACCCAGGCAATTATCGGGGTCGGACGTTATTTCTTTTTGTATTTTATTGTGTTTATCGCCCTGTCCATGCTGTATTCCCTGACTGGAAGCGATATGCTGGAATCCATGGCTACAATTGTGGTTTTTTTGAGTAATGTGGGGTCGGCTTTCGGGATTATGGGGGAAGGAACTACATTTGAGGCGTTAAACGGATTTGGTTATCTTATATTGTATGTCACGATGATTATGGGCCGCATCGAATTATTCGCCTTTGTCATGTTTTTGCATCCTGATTTCTGGGCAAAGAGGCGCGGCTGGTAAGAGGTGTCGTTTTGGATATTCGCACAGTGTCCTATCTGATGTCACGTATGGTCTTCTGTCTGGGAAGTGTATATGTTATTCCCTGGGGGATGTCCATGTATCTGGAGGACCGATGCTCAGATGTGTTTTTAACCTGTGTTTTCATCTGTAACCTTGTTGGCGGGCTGCTGAATCATTACGGCCGGTTCAACAAGTTTACACAGACGATTTCAAACCGGGAAGGGGTGGCTACCGCTACCTTTTCCTGGATTTTGTGTGCCGCCCTTGCGGGCATGCCGTACTGGATGACCGGGGTGCTGGATCTTTCCTCTTCCTTTTTTGAAGGAATGTCCGCTGTGACCACGAATGGCGTAACCGCTATTGACAGTCTGCAGGTGCTGCCCCGCAGCATCCTGTTCTGGAGGGGGATTACGCACTGGATGGGCGGTCTTGGTATCATCGTTATTTTCATATCCCTGCTGCCCCGGATGGCTGGCGGCGCAGTCCATCTGTTCAACGCGGAAGCAACAGGGTTTAATGAAGACCGGCTGTTGCCCCGGCTGAAAGATACGGCGCGGATCCTGTTCAGCATTTATTTTGGACTGACGGTACTGGAAGCGGTATTGCTGTTTATCTGCGGCATGGATCTGTTTGACGCTATCAATCATGCTATGGCTACGGTGGCGACTGCCGGATTTTCGACCCACGACAGCGGGATCATGTATTATGACAGCCCGCTGATCGAGTTCGTCATTTTTGTCTTTATGGTGCTGGCCGGCGCTAACTTTGCCTTATATTACAAAGTTCACTATAAAGGCTGGCGGGTTCTCTGGGATGATGAGGAATTCCGTTATTTCATTTATTTTATTTTTGCGACTGCCTGTCTTGTCAGTCTGGCAGTTTTTATCGGCACAGATGAAACTTTCTGGAATTCCGTACGGCATGGCTTTTTTATGGTTGCTGCCTTTTCTTCAACGACCGGTTTTGTATCGGCCAATTATGAACAGTGGCCTGCCATTGCCAAGCTGGCGCTGGTGCTGTTGTATTTTACGGGCGGCTGCGCAGGGTCCACTGCCGGCGGTATCAAAATTGCGCGGTTCGTGGTTTTAGTTCGCATGACGATTGTGGAACTGAAACGGGTGTTGCATCCGAAAATGTTGTTTTCCGTTAAATTTGAGGGCAAGCCGTTGACGATAGCGGTGCTGACTTCCATCAGCCGCTTCTTTTTCCTGTACGTTATCAGTATTGTAGTTCTTTCCATCATGTTTGCG
>JAFTZZ010000069.1 GCA_017460905.1 Acidaminococcaceae bacterium
ACTGCAAAGGACTGTGGTTGGAGCCTTTCACGAACCGTCTTGCGGTAGGAAGTGTTAACCAATCCACAGCATCCTCTACAGTGTAGCACATGACCTTGGAGAGGGTCACTAAAAACTACTACTCTATAATACAAGGATGTGTTGGGGGAACGATGAACCAATCTCCTCATGAAAGGAGCAAGCTATGGAAGCGAAGCAGATACAGATTGTGGAACAGTACATTGATCTGCATAAGGCCGAGATGATCAGTCGGCTGCAGGAGTTTGTCGAACTTCCGTCCTGCAGCCGGGAACCGGAGGTTATGCCGGCAGCAACGGCCTGGGTTGTTGATTTTCTAAAAAAGGAAGGTTATGCGGTAAAGACCCGGGAAGTGGGACATGGCAACGCTCCGGTTGTCATTGCGGACCTGCAGGGACAGGACGAAGGGGCGCCGGTGATTTTTGCCGGCCACTATGACACGGCTCTTTCCCGTGCTATTTCCGCACAAAACCCGGTTCGTATAGAAGATGGCAAAATGTACGGTACCGGGACTCTGGATATGAAAGGCGGTATCGTGATTGCCCTGTTTGCAATCCGGGCGGCGCTGCAAGCAGGCCTGAAACGGCCGGTCCGCCTGATTCTTGCCGGCGACGAGGAAATCAACCATCTGGGTTCTCGGGCTCCGGAAGTTTTTAAAGAAGAGGCAAAGGGTGGGCTTTTCGCATTTAACATGGAGACGGGACTCCTGTCTAATAAAATATGTGTGTTCCGCAAGGGCGGCACCCGCTGCCGTATCACTGTGACCGGTGTAGAAGCCCATGCCGGCAACGATTTTACCAAAGGCCGCAGCGCAATCGTTGAGATGGCGTACAAAATTATTGACATCCATAACCTCACTGACCTTGTAGCAGGAACCACCATGAATATCGGTACCATCAACGGAGGAACAATCTTCAACGCGGTGCCTGCAAAATGCGAAATCATTGTGGATATGCGCTTCGAGAAAAACGAGGAACTGGAAAAGGCAAAGAAAAATCTGGAAGCGGTCTGCCAAAAAACCTATATTGAAGGCACGACAACGGAGATGGAATACATTGATGTGATGCATGTCTTAGAAACCACGGAAGGCGGACTGAGGCTGTGGGACTTTCTGCGCGACACGGCAGCGGAGATGAACCTGGCCGAAGTCGGGCAGATCAGGCTGGGCGGCAGCTCTGATGCTGCGTACATTACTATGGCGGGCGTACCCTGCCTCTGTTCCTGCGGTACCATGGGCGAATGGAACCACACCGTTCGCGAATACATTCGCATTGATTCCCTGCCTGAACGGGCGGAATTATATGCCGGCGCGCTTTTGAATGCGGACGCGTTTACGGCAGCTGAATAAATGCTGTAGCGGATCAATGCCGTGCGACGGAAGGCGTATGTAAAGTTTTTCAGTCGAAAATATTTTATTCGTAATTTTTATATAACCCTTTTGTTAAAAAAATTCCCCGGAGATATATGCGTGCGTATATTTCCGGGGATTTTGCGTTTGTGTTATAATATAATTCAAGATAAGGCAAACCCACACATCCTCGAGTTTGGGATGTGTAGCCTGTTTATTTACGAGGAAAACACGTATGAAATTTTTTCATCTTTCCGATCTGCATATCGGGTTGAAATTAATGAACCGGGATATGCGGGAGGATCAGGAATATATTTTAAGACAGATTGCGGAGCTGGCGGCGGAAAAACAGCCGGACGCGGTTGTGATTGCCGGGGACATCTACGACAAGTCGGTGCCATCGGCGGAAGCGGTGGAGGTGTTTGACCGTTTTATTTCGCTGCTGAACGAAGCGGTTCCCCGGGCGGAAATTATGATCATCAGCGGCAATCATGACAGCGGCACACGGGTCAACCTGTACCGCAGCGTGCTGCAGCGGCAGCGGATCCATATGATTGGCATGCCGCCCCAGCTTCCGGAAGATCATATTGAAAAGGTTACGCTACAGGACGGGTTTGGCAGGGTGAATTTTTATCTGCTGCCGTTCGTGAAGCCGTCCATGCTGAAAGCGGTTGTGGGGGCGGATGAGAACGGAAACAATCTGTCCTACGATGAGACGCTGCACCGGCTGATTGAACGGGAAGCCATCAATACGCAGGAGCGCAATGTGCTGGTGAGCCACCAGTTTTATCTGCCGGTGGATGCCGAGGCGGATCAGGTGGAGCGCATGGATTCGGAAATCGTTACGGTAGGAAACGTGGACCAGGTGCGGGCCGATGTGCTGCAGCCTTTTGATTACGCAGCGCTGGGACATATCCATAAGCCGATGCAGGTGGGGTGCGGCTGCTGGCGGTATTGTGGTACGCCGCTTGCCTGTTCGGTCAGCGAGGCGGGGCAGCAAAAAGGAATTATTTTTGTGGAGCTGGCGGAAAAGGGAAATGTGAATACGGAAGTATTGCCGCTGGCCCCGCTGCGTCCGGTGCGGGTGATCAAAGGCGCGTTGGCCGAGGTGCTGCTGCAGGGCAGTGAAGACTTCGTGACCGTAGTTCTGACGGATAAAACGGATTATGACGTAATCGACATGCAGGACCGGCTTCGTCACGCATTTCCCAATTTGCTGGAGATACGGCGGAGCGCGCTGCGGACGGCCGATTATTCGGCGCAGCCTGTGCCGGATGAAACGCTGGACCCATTTGCGCTGTGCAATGCGTTCCTGAAAGATTTGGATGAAGACGAGAAAGCGATTTTGCGTGAGGCGGTCAACGCAGCGCAAAGCGGGGAGGGGCTGGCATGAGACCAATCAAGCTGACGATGCAGGCCTTTGGCTCCTACGGCAAAAAAACAGAAATTGATTTTACCCGGGCGAACCGTAATCTCTTTTTGATTACGGGCGATACCGGTGCAGGCAAGACCACGATTTTCGACGCCATTGTCTTTGCCCTGTACGGGGAAACGGGTTCCACGAACAATAAAAAGGACGGCGCCGAACTGGCGAGCCAGTACGTGGCGGTTGCCGAACAAGCAAAAAAGAAAAATGCGGACAACAGCAGGTTGCAAACAACGCTGCAGCCGTTTGTGGAGCTGACGTTTTCCGAGCTGGCGGGCGGTGAACAACAGGTTTACACTGTGTACCGGGCGCCGCATTTTAAGCGGCCGCCGAAACGGGCCGGGGCGAAAAGCGAGATTGATGTAAAAGAGATTGTTACACTGACGCTGCCGGACGGTACTGTTTTTAACGGAAAAATGAATGAGACGAATCAGAAGCTTACGGACATCGTGGGGCTGACCCAGAGCCAGTTCATGCAGATCGCGATGATTGCCCAGGGCGAGTTCATGGAGCTGCTGCGGGCGTCGTCTGATGACAAGAAAGTGATTTTCCGCAAGCTGTTCGGTACGGAATTGTTCCCGCGCATCGTGGCGGAACTGAAAGCGCGCCGGGAGCAGAAGCAAAAAGAGATGGACGGTATTTTTGCCGCCTGCAAAGCAGAAGTGGGGCGCGTCGTTGTTCCGGAAGAAGAATTACAAGAAATTCAAAAAAATATTCTTGCGTCTGTCCGGCTGAATGTGCCCGAGCTGGAGTGTTTTGTGAAAGACCTGCAGGTTCTCTGCGGAACGTTAAAAACTTCTATTGAGCAGGCAAAGCAAACGGAAGCGCAGGCGCGGATCGGGCGGGATGAAACCCGCGATGCGCTGCAGCAGGCGAAAACGCTGCTGATTTCTTTCGAGCAGCTGGAGAATGCGGAAAAAATGCTGGCTGCCTGTGCAGCGGAAGAAAAAGAAATCGCGGACGCAGCAAAACTGATCGGCCAGATCAATGCGGCCTATGAAGTGCAGGCGGTCTTCCAGCGTTTTGCAGACGCTAAAAAAAACGCTGCGGAAACAGAGCAAAAATTGAATACGCAAAACGGAATGCTGCCACAGCTTGCAGCTGCGTTTGTAAAAGCGGGCGAGAAAGAAACGGCAGCCAGAAAAGTTCGTGATGATGGGCGGGAGACGTTCGCAAAACTTTCGGAACGCATCGCGAATGCCCTTGCCGTATTAAAAAAAATCAAAAGCGCGGAAAACGACCTGGCGCAAAAGCAGACGAAACTGAAACGTGCGGAAGCTTCCGCTGAAAACGCCAAAGGCGCGCTGGAGCGGTTTGAAGCGCAGGAACAGGAATGGAAAAAACAGTCGGAAGCGTTAGTTAACGCGGATGTACTGTTGGAGCAGTGGAAGCTGAAAGACGCAAAGGCGAAGAATTTGCAGACGCTCTGGCAGGAGGACGCGCAGGAGTGCGAGGCCTGCCAGCAGCAGAAAAAAATTGCGGAGCAGGCGGAACTGGCTTATCAAAATGCCAGAAACGCATTTGTCCATAAACAGACTGAGTACAGTCGCAAGAATATTGCGTTTCTGGACGCGCAGGCGGGCTTTATCGCCCAGCGGCTAAAACCGGGCGAGCCCTGTCCGGTCTGCGGTTCGCCGGAGCACCCCCACCCGTGCGTATTGCCAGAGGAACACACGGAACTGACCCGGGCGGTCATTGACGCATTGGCGCAAGAAGTTTCCGCGTTGGAAGCTGCCAGTTCCCGGAGTGCGACAGCCGCGCATTCCGCAAAAGAGTTACTGGCAGATAAAATAAACCGCCTGAAGGAAAATCTGCAGAAGCTCCGCAAGCAGATGGAAGATTGCGGGTTGAGTGTTCCGGAACGAATGGTGTTAAGCGACGCGAAAGCGCTGATCGAAAACTGGCAGGGCAGGCTTGCGCAGGAATGTGTGACGCTGACGAAAAACGCCGGGACACTGGCAGCTGTCCGCGAGTCGCTGCGCAATGCGGACGCGCAAAAGCTGAATTTGAAGAACGATTATGAAGCGAAGCAGCAGCAGGCAGCAGAGGCCCGTACAATTTTTGTGGCGGCGGACGAAGCGCTGAAAGCCCTGGCGCAGCAAAAAGAATTTGCCTCCGAGCAGGATGCGCAGCAGATTCTTGCGAACGCCGCAGCAGAAAAAAATAAAAAAGACGCCGCGTATGAAGCGGCGAACAAGGCTTTGCTGACAGCGAAACGCGCAAAGGAAGCGGCGGAAACGCTGATCGCTCAGTTTGCGGAGGCACTGCCCGGGCAAAGAGCGGAACGGGATACGCGCAATGCGGCCTATGAAAAAATTGTGCAAGAAAAGAATATTCTTGAACAACTATGGCAAAACAGTGCTGCAACGCACCGCAAAGAAGAAGTTGCGACTCTGCAGAAAAAAATTGATTAC
>JAFTZZ010000070.1 GCA_017460905.1 Acidaminococcaceae bacterium
TACGTAAACGATGTCGTTCTGCTGGAGGTAGTAGCAGGGTGAGTTGATGATGTTGGCATCGTTGAGGTTCATGGTGTAGATGCGTTTTTTCCCATCGGCATTCTATCGCTTTGGTCTTTTGGCACATCAAAAAGACCTGCCATAAAGACCGCCGTTTCTTTGCTGGTAAAAAACTGCCCATATTTTTTCCGGTCAGACTTTGGCATCTGCGCAATATATTCTGTTGTTTGTGTAACAATATGATCCAGTAAACTCATTACAATACACTCCATCAACAGCCGCCAAATGGATTCAAATTTATTATATCACATGCAGTACCGTTTATAAAACTTTTGCATTATAGTAAAAGGTTAAAACAACTATTTTAAAACAACCGTTCGCCATTATTGTAGCACAGGTTTGAAAAAAAGAAAAGTGAAAATTATAAAGAAAAAAGCCCTGCCTGTTACGACAGAGCTTTCCTTTCTTGGCTATTCGCAGTGTTTTGGTATATTGTCATTGCTATTTCTTTTCTTCATGCCGCGTCTTCCCGGCACATTTCCTTAAAGTTGCGAACCGCCAGCATGGTGTGATAGTTGATCTGCGACCGAGTCAGCCAGGCAATAATCCGTACGCGGCGATGCTGTTCCGCCACATCGTTCGCCGGTACAGGCAAGCGGTAAATTTCTAACGCCATCTGCCGGAAGGCCTGCGCAACGAACCGGTTCAGTTCCAGCGTATTCCGTCCCTCCCAGCGGTGCCCGTCCCAACGCATCCAGCTTTTGTACTGGGGCAAGTACTTCCATGTGTTTTTGAAGAACAGCCGCAGCCGTTCCGCGTTTCCGGCATCTGTTCTCGGCAGGTTCATCAGTTCCATAACCTGTTTTGCTTTCATGTTGCACAACCTTTCTTCATATAATTTAGTGTATATATCTTCAACGCAAAGCAGCATATTTCCGGGCTTTGCGGTGATTTCCATATTATATACGGAAAACGCCGGTTTATTGCACCCGGCGTTTCTCCTTTACTTTCGCGGTGTTTCGCCCCGCAGCGCGGCAATATTGCAACTCAGATCCCCAATTACATCGGTCAGACTGGCCAGCTTATTTTCCATGCGCACCAACAGGAACCAGCTCAGCACCACCGGGAAACCGAAGTCTTTAATAAAGCCGAATACTTCGGAAATATCCGTCATGCAGCTACCACGTCAAGGGTCGTGGTGCGGATACGGCCTTCCACGGCTTCCACCAGGTCGCCGCCGGTGGTGGTAAATACGTTGTTTTCAACGATAGCCTGCATCGCTGCGTCAATTTCCGCTTTAGTGACGCCCGGCTTCGGTTCCTCAATATTCAGGATGACCTTTTTGCCTGCGGCGTTTTTAAATACTAAATCCAGATCGGTATCAGAACTCATAGTCGTCTTATCTCCTTTCATTCCTTAAATAGTGTCCGTTAAGTCCCTCATTCCTCAATCAACATTGCGCGTTCCACTACGGTCAGTCCGGCAATTTCATTGTCGAACAGGCTGCCCAGCGCTTTGCCTGTCGCCAGCAGTTTTGCCGGTTCCACGTTCGGTTTCACGTTAGAGTACACGTAGCTTTTGGTAACCGTGTTACCCTCTGCATCCTGACCGCGAATGATGGAAAGGGTCAGGGTACGTTTAATTACAGTCATAACAGCTGCCATACGGTTTCACCTCCCTCCTTTTGCTTTTTCGGTGCAGCTGCGTCGAAACAACCTGCGCCTTTCGCGCAAGCTGCCACTGCGCCGCTGCCTTTGCGGGACTTACTGCGCAGCCGGCTTACATCTGCAGGCCCTACGATTCTGCCGCATGCCGGATTGCACGCCCGCTTTTATCTGACTGCGGGTACGCAACGCAATGCACTTTCCCCGCAGGCCAGATCACTTTCACGCCGCTTCCCGCAGTTCCTGCTGATAGAACAGCGCCTTACCCCGCAGCAACGCGCCGCCGGGGATCAGTTTTCCCTGTTGCGCCGCATCCGGCAGGAACCACAAGTCCCACTTCGTATACGGATCGCCGCTGCCGGGACCGTAGTGGTCCTTAAAGGCAATTTCGCAGTGGGTCTGCACATTGTCCTTATCAATGACCAGCTCCAGTTCCGTACAGAGGACAGCCACCAGCCTGGCCATCACCTCTATCTGGATCACCGTAGGCGGCTCCGGCCCGAACTTGATCAGCGCGTCGCCCGACCCCGCATTGCAGTCGCCGGCATACACCGCCCGCAGCGTGCGGACATTGCCGTCGTCCGGCACCCAGCAGTTGCCGCCGTAACCGCACAGCAGACTGATTGCCAGGCTGCCGCTGTTGCGCAGCCAGGTGTGCGCTTTGCGTTCATTCAGCCGCTGGCAGTTGGCATACACCTGCCCGTCGCAATCCACGCACAGGTGGTACTCGTCGCAGTTCTGTCCGTAGTGTCCGCCGGACCAGTGAAGGAAGATGCGTTGCACCTTTCCCCTCGCCGCCCGCGCCATCGCTTTCAGGGCTTTTTCTTCAATAACATTTTGCTTTGCTTCTGACATGGTTGTGTTTCTCCTTTGCAAGCTTCGTTTTCGCGGGGTTCAACTCCCCCTTCACTTATATAATCAAACGGGGGCCGAAAAACGGCACGAATTTTTTGAAAAATTGCAGCGCCCGCCGCTTCATTTGCCTGCGCGGCCGCCGGAGCCGGTTTGCAAACGGCAAAAGGGCGCAAAAAAAGAACCGGATCACTCAGGATGTTATCCTTGAATGATCCGGTTCCCGGCGTCTGTCTACGTTTATGCGTATTGGATCGCAGAAAAACGCTTACAGCGAATTAACAAGCAGATTGTCTAACCGTTTGTTAATGGAAGCAATCCCGTCGATGACTTTGTCCAGCGATTCGCTGCCCGTCATCTGCGTATCCTGCAACAGATTTACCGGTACAAGCCCAGGGGACATCGTTGCGAGCTTTTCATTAAGCGCAACCGTTATCAGTTCCAGCTGGGCTGTAGTGGGCTTCGTGTTCCCCTTCTCGTAATGCGAGATTGTAGCCTGGGTCAAGCCGGTCAGCTGTGCCAGTTCCGTTTGGCTTAATTGCGCAATGTTCCTGTAGTAGCGAATTCGCTGCGCTACGCTCTGACTGTTTACCATGCTGTTTCACCTGCCTTTCCACAAAAACTTGCCGGACGCCGCGCTAACAGCGTAACGCCCGCCAAATTCTTAAGATACAGCCGGTTGGGAACAGAGGCCCCAACGGCTCAACAGTATACCACCATGATATAAATTTGGCAAGCGGCGGGATGCGTTGTGAAACTTTTATGGCATTTTTTATGCACCAAAACTGCGAATTTTATGAACTGTTTGTGAACTGTCTATATAAAATGATTTATAAAATATAAGCATTTTTTGTGTTTTATAAAACGGCTATATAAAATCCTTATTTTTTATATAAAATTACGCGCTTCGCGTCTTTTCGCCAACTTTTGCCGGTATTGCCGGTCGCCTGATTTTATGCTATTTTAGAACGCGTGCGCATCAAAAATACACGAGCGAGGTGAAACGCAACACATGCTGAAAACTGCCAAAGAACAGGCCGCCGGAAGCGAAGCGGCCATACTGTGGAATGAACTGGTCCGCAAGGCCAGGATGGGCGACGCGGAAGCCGCCCGCCGTTTTTTCCTTACGGCGCAGCCCCTTATCGACCGGTTGTGCCGGGTTCCTTATTTTGCCGCGCGGCTGGGAAAAGACGAGGTACAGAGTTTATCGTATATCCGGCTGGCGGAGTTTTTACGAAGCAAAGCCGCCATACCGGCAAACGACCGGGAGGTTCCCTGGCTGCTGAAACGGATCTTACGGTTCCATATCATCAACGCAGTCAACAAAACCCTTCTGCGCGACAAATATGAAATGACAGAATCCGCGCTGCTGCTTCCTTCCGAAGAGGAAACAGGAAATTGTGCCGCCGTACTGGAAAACCTTGCGGCGGACGTAACCGCGAATCCTGAAGCAGTGAAGCTGCAGGACGAATTCCGCGATGAATGCATGCTGCTGGTCAGGCAGCTAACCAAACAGGAGCAGGCGGTGATCCGCAAGCTGTACCTGCAGCAGAAGACCCCCGCAGAGGCCGCGGCGGAAATGCATTATTCGGCCCGTGGCTTACGCAACCTGCGCCAGCGGGCGCTGGGACATCTGCGGGACTGTCTGGAACAGCGTTTTCCCCACTATGGAGCAAATACACTTTTGGAGGAATATCAATGGACGAAATAAACAGCAATCCGTTACTGGATTTTAAAACCATGACCGCGATTTTAACGGCCGACCCGGACGGCGTCGCTATGATCGGCGCCTGGAACGGCATGAAAACCTTGGCGAACCTGGACCCGGAGGGCTGCGTGCGCCTAACGCCCGCCCTGCCTATGGACATTCCGGCGCTGGCAGGATTTTTCCACTGCCCGGAAAGCATTATGGAAAAGACCGTCGCCATATTTGAAAAGCTGAAACGGCTCGTCGTAAAAGACGGGCTGATCAGAATTCTGGACGGCACAACAGGCAGTCCGGCAGAAAACCTGACTGAAACTGTACCGGGCAGAAAAGCTGCGGGATATGCGGCGATCGGGAATGCAACCATAAGCGCAGACACGAAAAAGGCGCCGGACAGCGAAGAAGCCAAAGCGCGAAAACGGGAACAGAACCGTATCCGTCAGGCGGAACGCCGGGCCAGACAGCGGCAGGAAAAGCTGGCAGCACAAAGCGTCGGCACAGCCGACCGCAGCGAAAACAACAAGGCGGCATTTTTCAAAAACACCGTCGCAGTTTGTGACAGTCACGCTGTCACAAGTTGTGACGCCTGTGACATGCGTGACAGCCAGCGTGACAGGCGTGACACCCCTGTGCAAAACCGCATGAATACTGGCTCCGCAAGCTGTGTGACAGAACGTGACAGCAGCGTGACAGGCTGTGACACAGGTAATATTATAAATAGTAATACTATAAATGCTTTAAATCCTATAAATGCAGATAAGCATATAAGCATTTATAAACCTGAAAACAAACCGCTTGTAACAGGCGCGCAGCACAACTTCAACCCTTCCGGTCGCTGCCTGCCCTACGTGCCTGGGAAACAGCATGGGAAAATCCCCCTTCGCCAGCTTCCAGAAACTATCCGCAACATTATCGACGAGTGGAACAAGCTTCCCCTGCCCAAATACAACGGGCTGATCCCTTCCCTGCTGGAAAAGCTGAAACACCTGTTGCAGCGTTACGGCGAAAATACCGTTCTCAAAACCATTGCCGGCATTGCCAACAGCGCCTTTCTGTTAGGCAAACAGGAAAACAGCAGCTGGTCGGCCTCCCTTTCGTGGCTGCTGGACCCGGACAACTTTGCCAAGGTGCTTGCCGGGAAATATCAGGATAAAACCGGCGGCAACAGCTGCTATAACGAGTGCTTGGCCGGGGAACGCTTTCCCTTTTACCTGCCCGGAGTGCAGGAGGGTAATTCATCCATGACACCGGAACAGATAGACAATGCA
>JAFTZZ010000071.1 GCA_017460905.1 Acidaminococcaceae bacterium
ATTGCAGTGGGAATCGGTACTATTGGTGCAGCCTGGTTACAGAAACGGGATTATCATATGCTTTTGGAATTTTTAAAAGAGTATGGCATTGACATCAATCCTAAACGCCGGGGCATAACAGAAGTTATGTTTGTACGTGCCTGGATGTACGCGCGTGAAGTGCGTAAAGAGCGGTATACTATACTGAACAATATGGAAATGATGCCCCGCCGTATGCGTGAAGACATATTCAAAGAACTCTATGCGCTGATGTCCGGGATATAACAAATTGTATTTAAAACTGAAAAAAGCGCAGGAGCAATCCCTAAAGGGGTGTCCCCTTCGAGGAGTGAAACGACGAGGGGGAAAGAGGGATTGCTCCTGCGCTTTAATTAGTTGTAATAAAACTTGTTATAGCAGATTCTTCAGCTCATTCAGCTTCTCTGTAAACTTCTCCAGCGTTACTTCCACCGGTTGCGGTGTATTCAGATCCACGCCTGCTTTCTTCAGAATGTTCAGGCTGTAATCACTGCCGCCCGCGTGCAAAAATCCCAGATACTTTTCAACTGCTGAAGCCCCCTGCGGCGCAGCAGTTTTTTCTTTTGTTTGTCCGGCGGCAAATTCTTTTAAAATGGCTTCGCTGAAGGCAGTGGCAGCGCTGTAACCGGTGGCATACTTGTACACGTAGAACGGCGTATAGAAGTGGGGGATACGGCTCCACTCGCTGCCCAGTTCCGGATCGACGGTCATAGCAGGGCCGTAATATGTCTGATTACTGTTCAGCCAGTACTGTTCCAGGGTTTCGGCCTGCAGTGATTCACCGGCTGTAATTCTGTCATGTATGAACTTTTCGAATTCGGCGAACTGTACCTGCCGGTAGACGGTGGTGCGTACTGCTTCCAGAAACTGGTTCAGCAAAAAGATTTTCTGAGTTTTATCGGCCCGTGTCAGGGCGTATTCCAGCAGCAGGTTTTCATTGGTGGTGGAGGCGACTTCGGCGCAGAAGATGGTATAATCGCATTTCGCGTAGGGCTGGGCCTGGCTGCTGAAGTAGCTGTGCAGTGAATGGCCCAGTTCGTGTGCCAGTGTGGAGATGCTGTTGTAGCGGGG
Source organism: Acidaminococcaceae bacterium (assembly GCA_017460905.1). Classification (GTDB taxonomy): domain Bacteria; phylum Bacillota; class Negativicutes; order Acidaminococcales; family Acidaminococcaceae; genus Succiniclasticum. The sequence goes on from JAFTZZ010000071.1 coordinate 1,090, forward strand.
CTGGAAGTTCAGCAGTACATAAGGATGTACGCCGTACACGCCCCAGGAATAGGCGCCGCTGCGTTTGCCTTTGTTCTCGTAGATATCGATCCAGCCTTCAGTCATGCCTTTACGCAGTGTCTCAATATAGTTTTGTCCCAGCGGCTGCAGCGCGTTTTTTACGGTTTCGCAGGCTTCGTCAAAGGTGCAGGAAAAACTTTTTTCGCCTTCCAGGGACAGAGGCACGTAGAGGTCGTAGGGATGGAATTCTTTATAACCCAGAAATTCCTTTTTCAGCGCAATGTAATCGTGGAGCGGTTCCAGGTGCTTGTGTACGGTGTCGATGAGACCGTCGTACAGGCTGACGGGGATGTTTTCTTCCGCCAGGCTGGCTTCCAGAGAGTTTTTATAGCCCCGTGCGGCCGCATAGAAGTAACGGCTGCGGCAGGTGCCCGTGAGCGTGGCGGCCAGCGTGTTCCGGTAACGATGGTAGGTGTTCATGAGGCCGGTGAAGGAATTTTTCCGCAGTGTGCGGTCGTCGCTGGACATGTTCAGCATATAGCTGCCTTCGCTGACGGTGGCGTCGTTTCCGTTGCCGTCCTTTATGACCGGAAATTCCATGTCGGCAGAGACAAGGGCCCGGAAAGCAGTGGCGCCGGTGCCTGTGGCCAGCTGACTGTGGGCCAGGATCGCTTCCTGTTCTCCCGGCAGCACGTGGGCGCGCATTCGCTCCAAATCCTTCAGGTAAAAATCATAATCGGCAAAGGCGGGATTATTTATCAGCTGCTCCAGCGTTTCTTTCGGTAATGCAGTGATTTCCGAGTCGATAAAGGACACTGCATTACAATAAGAAGCCAAAATACCTTCTGCTTTGCCGGAGAGGGCCTGGGCCTGTGTATCGCCGTTGTCCGCGTCCTGCTGCAGACGGGCATAGGCGTAGATTTTGTCGATTTCCTGCGACAGGCGGTCCCGCAGCTGCAGTGCCTGTAACAATGTTACTTCTTTACTCAGGCTGCCTTGGCAGGTTTCCAGTGCAGCGATCAGCTCCTGCAGGCCGGAACAGGCTTTTTCCCAGTCCGCCTGTGTAGCGTAAATGTCTGTAATGTTCCACTGATAAGCGGTGGGGATATCCCTGCGGCTGACGTTGCTTCCGTGCTTTGGTGTGTTCATAGTGCCTCCTTGTGCTGTTTGTCATATTGTGTTACCATTATAACATATCATTTCAGAAAAGTTAGGGAAACTGATCTGTTTAGTGTTTCCCCGGACAGGAGTCAGCATGCAGGCATTTTTTGTCGGTATCAACAGTAAATATATTCATACGGCGCTTGGCATTCGCTATGTGACTGAGTATTGCCGGACACAGGGCTGTGCCGCGCACATGCTGGAGGCTACGGTGAACGAGCCGATACTTTCCGTACTGACCCGTATTACGGAAAAGGTGGAAGACTGCGTGTCTGTACAGTCTGAACAAGTTCTTATCGGACTGGAGGTTCATATCTGGAACCGGAAGTTTGTCCTGGAACTTGCAGAACTGCTGCGTAAAGTGTTTCCGAATTGTCTTCTGCTGTTAGGCGGTCCGGAGGTGATGTTCCATCCGGCAGAGACGCTGACTGCGGCGCCGTATGTTGATTTTATCGTCTGCGGTGAGGGCGAAGAAGTTGTTGCGGATTTTTTACGGAAGCTTGCAGAATATGAGAAGAATTATTATTGTCGTAAGAAATTCATGGAAGAAAATTCTTCTGTAATGGGATTTACTTTTTTCAGAGATAATAAAAGTGAATGGAAGAATCTAATTCCTCATGGTATCGCGTACCGTGATGACAACGGATCTGTTATTGTGCCGCAGGAACCGCTGGTGGTAAAGAATCTGGATATTCTGCCGTTTCCCTATCCCGATTTGGATGAAGTGGTGGCACAGCATAAAATCGTGTATTATGAAGCATCCCGGGGCTGCCCCTTCCATTGCGCTTATTGTCTGTCGGGTATTTCCCATTCGGTGCGGCGGCGGAGCCTTGCGCTGGTACTGGCGGATATGGATCACTTCATGGCAGCCGGAGCAAAGCTGATCAAGTTTGTAGACCGTACGTATAATCTGGATGAGTCGTATTATCTGCCTATGCTGCGGCATCTGGCAGAGGCGGAAACGGACGCCACATTTCATTTCGAGATCAAGGCGGACATTCTGAGTCCGGAAGCAGTTACGTTTCTGAAAACTGTTCCTATGGGACGATTTCAGCTGGAAATCGGTGTGCAGAGCACCAATCCGCAGGTATTGATGGCAATCGGCCGGAAGGATAACTGGGTGCGGCTGAAGCAGAACGTGACGGAACTGATTCAGGCTGGGAACATGCACATTCATATGGATCTCATCGCCGGTCTGCCGCTGGAGGATTTGCAGAGCTTTGCCCGCTCTTTTGATGATGTCTACGGCCTGCGCCCGCAGGCGCTGCAACTTGGATTTCTGAAAGTTCTGCCCGGCACGGTCATGGACCGGACAGCCCGGCAGCACGGGCTGGTATATATGAGCCAGCCGCCTTATGAAATTTTGTCCACAAATTATGTTAGCTACCAGGAGATTCGTTTTCTCAAGATTCTGGAAGAAGTGTTTGACCTGACTGCTAACAGCGGGCGTTTTCCTTTTACGCTGGCGTATCTGGTACGGCAGGTGGGAAGCGGTTCTGCCTTCTCGTTCTTTGCGGCGCTGACGGAGTGGTATCGCGGCAAGGGCCTGGCCGGGGTGGGACATAATGGCATGGAAGCGGCCCGCATGCTGTTTACTTTTGTGGAAGAACTGTTTCCGGAAATGCTGTTTTCCGCGCGGGAATTGCTGCGGCTGGATGTGCTGCAGCATATACCAAATTTTAAACCGGAATGGCTGGGCTGGCGGACGGATTTGAATTATGAAACGGTCTCTGCATTCTGGCGTGACGAAGAGGCCGTACGTAAATATTTGCCGGATTACTCCTTTAAAAACTGGCGGGCGTTACACAAAACGTACGCCTTGGAAGAATTTTTGTGCGACCCGTGGACGGGGGAGAGAAAATCTGTTTTTGTTTTGGTAAACTACAGGGATTTTCGCTTGACAAGAATTGAAAGCAATGCTATTATAATTAAGCCGTCAATAGACGGCGGAACCTTGAGAACTGAATAACGAACCAGATGAATGTGCGGGTCAAGTCCCTGCAAGGGGACGCGACCTAAAGTCAAAGAATTTCGAAACAACAAGAAGAGCCGAATCGGCTTTCTATAAAACTATTATGGAGAGTTTGATCCTGGCTCAGGACGAACGCTGGCGGCGTGC
>JAFTZZ010000072.1 GCA_017460905.1 Acidaminococcaceae bacterium
CACAGTCCTGGCAGCCGGCTGCGGGAAAGATTCCGGATCAGGCGCCCCAGCGAGTCCGGAAGGAAAAGAAAAGGCTCCAGCGTCTGTTTCGCAAAATTCCGCTGCGTATACGGTAAAGGACGACGCGGGCCGGATGGTTGCGCTGAAGGCAAAGCCGCAGCGTATTGTTTCGGTGACGTATGGTACAGATGAAATCCTGAAGGTGCTGGCCGGTCCGGAGCGCATAGCTGCCTACAGCCGCCATGCCGGGGATCCGGAGATTTCATTTTTGAGCGAAGCCGATGTAAAACGCGTCGGCAAAAAAGTGGAATATAATTCAGAAGCAATCTTTGCCCTGCATCCTGACATGGTAGTGGTATCAACTGCGGTCGGCGCTGATGCATTGCGGACAATGGAAAGCATGGGACTGACCGTTTATGTTGCCCTGAGTCCGAAAAATTATAAAGAAATGCAGCAGAAGGTGCGGAACCTGGGGCTGGCAGTCGGCGAACCGGAACGGACGGAACGGCTGCTGCAGCGCATGGATGAACGAATGAGTGCACTGGAAAAGAGGCTTCAGAAACTGCCGGAGGATAAACGTATTACAGCTGTTGCATTTTCGATGACGGGTCCCATGGGCCGCAAAGGGGAACTGTTTGATTCCATGCTGAAGTTGGCTCACGTGGTCAACGGCGCCGCCGTGGAACAGCCCTTAGGCCTGAAAGGGCAGATCAGTAAGGAGCAGCTTGTGCAGGTCAATCCGGATATGTTTATCCTGCCTACCTGGAATTATGACAAACATTCGGATCCGCAGAAATTTGAGCAGGAGCTGCGGGATGATCCCGCCTATCGCAACGTGAAAGCGATTAAGAATAACCGGCTGGTGTATGTATCGGACCGCTACCGGTATGTGGCCAGTCATCACATCGTAGATGCTGTGGAGAATATTGCCTATGCAGTATATCCGGAGCTTTTTCCGGAAGGCAGACCGCAGGATCAGGAATAAAAGGAGGTTCTCTCTTGATTAAGAATAAACGCGCGGCACTGACAGGACTGGTGCTCCTTCTGTTATGCGTCACCGCAGTGTCCCTCACCTTCGGACAGATTGCTGTGCCGGTCAAGAATACGCTGGCGGTCGTCTGCCACCAGATGGGGCTGCCCTTTTTCACAGAAAATGACTTTACCCAGGAACAGCTGGCGGTCATCTGGTTCATCCGTATGCCCCGTATGCTGGTCGGGGTACTGGTAGGCGGCGCCCTGGGTATGTCCGGCGCCGTCATGCAGGGAATCTTCAGCAACCCGCTGGCCGATCCGGGTATCATCGGCATTTCCGCCGGCGCGGCTACTGGCGCGGTGCTGGCTATTGCCACCGGCTTTGCGACCCAGAGCATGTTTACTATGCCGGCCTTTGCCTTTTGCGGGAGCCTTTGCGCAGTGGCACTGACGGTTTTCCTGGCAGCGCGCAACGGGAAGATTCCTGTTATGACACTGCTATTGGCCGGAGTGGCGGTCGGTATGCTGCTGGGGGCTGTAACCTCCGGTATTTTAACCTTTATGAATGAACAGAAGCTGCAGCAATACCTGTTCTGGATGGTCGGCGGCCTGGATTACCGCCGCTGGGAACATGTGTATCTGGCCCTGGGACCGATTGCTCTCGGCATCTTCATTATGATTCTGCTGGCAAGGCACCTGAATATCCTGGTATTAGGAGAAACGGAAGCCCGGGCCGTGGGCATGCCTGTAGCGTATTTCCGTATGGGACTGCTGCTGGTAGCGTCCATGACTACGGCGACCTCGGTATGTGTTAGCGGCAACATCGGATTTGTAGGTCTGGTCATGCCGCATATGATGCGTATGCTGCTGGGTCCGGACCACCGGGTGCTGTTGCCTGCCAGCGCACTGGGCGGCGCCCTGTTCCTGGTTATCTGTGATTCCCTGGGGCGCGTCGTGCTGGCGCCTGCGGAGGTGCGGGTCGGTATCATGACGGCGCTACTGGGAACACCGTACTTCTTATATCTGCTGCGCAAGATGCAGCGGGAAAAATTATAAACCGATATGAAATGACTGTGTCTGGAATAGTAATGCAGAGAATTGCAGGAAATGCGGCGGTGAGGGATATATTATGAGCAAGATTATCTTTATGACAAACGTGATCCGGCGGCTGGGCATCATGCAGCAGATGCTGGATAAATTGCAGGACCGGGGCGGGATGCAGGGCGATTATTCCTGCTTGTGGGTCACGGAAAATACGGAATGGAACGCGGAAGCGGAAAAGCGGCTGGCAGGCATGGATTTCCTGTTGCTGAAATGGATGGGAAGCGGGCTGACAACCACTTTTTTAAAACGGGTGCATGCGTATGTGAAGCAGCACCATATTCCGTATTATATTGATGCGGCCGGCGGTGATGACGATACCCTGATCGAAGGCATCTCTGCGGAACAGGAAGCCGCTATCCGTCTGTATTCGCTGTACGGAGGGGAGAGTAATCTGTACCACCTCTGGCAGTACATGGAAGCGCTTGTTGCAGGCGATACTGCTGCCGTAGCCAGACCGGATCCCATACACTGGACCGGCATCTTCCACCCCCGTGCAAAAAAGGTCTATACCGACCTGGCTGAATACCGGAAAGACTTCTGCCAGCCGGGCAGGCTGACTGTGGGTATCCTCTTTTATCGCGACGAATGGGTGTGGGGCGACCTGCAGTACCAGACGGAGCTGGTTAACGAAGCGGAAAAACAGGGGATGAACGTGATCTGCGTCTTCAGTAACGGTATGCCCTATAAGGAAATGGGAATGCCCACGCTGGCGGAGGTTTTTACGCGGTTCTTTATCCGGGACGGCGTACCTGTGATCGATGTGTTTGTTAACACGACCAAATTTTCCCTGACGGCCAGCGGCGCCTTAAAGCTGGATTTCCTGAAGCAGTGGAATGTGCCGGTGCTGGCAGCGTACACCCTGCTTTCAGAGTACAAGGACTGGAAGGATAATCTGGAAGGCATGAACGCCATGGAGGTTTCCATTTCTGTTTCCCTGCCGGAATTTGACGGGGTGACCCACGGCGTGCCTGTCGCAACCAAAAAGGTGCTGGAAAACGGCGATATCCGTTACATGCCGATTCCGGAACGCATCACCCATATGATCAGCAAGGCAAAAAAATGGGCGGCGCTGCGTCATAAAGAGAATGCCGGGAAAAAGATCGCTATCATCTTTCACAATTATCCGCCGAAGAATTCCAATATCGGCAGCGCGCTGGGGCTGGACAGCATTGAAAGCATACGGCGGCTGCTGGCGAACCTGCAGGAGAGGGGCTATAAAGTGGACTTTATCCCGCAGGATACCAAAGAGTTTATCAAGATCCTGACCAGCCACGCGACCAATGACCGTTCCCTGCTTACCTCAAAACAGCTGGCGGACGCGCATAAGATTAACGGTGAAGCATACGGAGAATTTTATCATACATTCGAAGAAAAAGTGCAGGCGCAGCTGACCAAAGACTGGGGAGAGGCGCCAGGCAGCGTGATGGAATATAACGGGCAGCTGATGGTGCCGGGCACCATGGACGGCAATATCTTTATTACGGTGCAGCCGCCCCGGGGCTTCGGGGAAGATCCGGCCAAGATCTATCATTCGCCTTTCTGCGCGCCGACCCATCATTATATCGCCTATTACCAGTGGGTGCGGGATTTATGGAAAGCGGATGCGGTGGCCCATATCGGCACCCACGGCTCGCTGGAATGGCTGCCGGGTAAAAACGCAGGGCTCAGTGCCGGATGTTATCAGAACCTGTCGCTGCGGGACCTGCCTAACATGTATGTCTATAATATTACGATTACCGGGGAAGGCATCCAGGCCAAACGCAGAGGCGCGGCCGTCTTGGATGAGCATCTGCCGGCGCCCCAGTCCCAGGCAGGGACCTATGATGAGCTGGAAGAACTGGAAAAGGCCATGGACGAATACGTGCATTTCCAGCGAACGGCGCCGGAAAACCTGCCGCGTCTGGAAGAACTGGTGCTGGCAAAGGTCAAAGAAGCGAATCTGGACGGAGAGGTACTCCGTGAGGAGGACCAGCCTTTTGAAGAATATTTAGGTAATCTGCACAACTATATTACCGACTTGAAGAACATGGAGGTCCATACGGGACTGCATATTCTGGGAGAGCCGCCGCGAGAAGAGGGACTGACAGAATACCTGTGGCTGCTGACGCGGCTGGACAACGGCAGCGTTCCCAGCCTGAACCAGACTCTGGCCTCCCAGTACGGGTATGATTATTATTACCTGCTGGAACACAGCTCGGAGATTTATGAGCCCCTGCAGCTGACTTTCAATATGCTGATCGACCATATTGGGGAGCAGTGCAGGGAAGTGATCCGCCTTCTGCAGGATCATGATTTTACGGAAGACGGAATTCAGGCTGTGCTGCAGCTGCCCTGGGTAAAAGAGGCCGCCGCCCATCCGCCCGCGCAGGTTCTGGTTGGGGCTTCCCGTACCTCGGCAGACCGGAATATACAGGAGACGCCGGAGACGTTTATCGACAAACTGCAGTCTGTCTGCACATATATCTGCCGCACCGTGTATCCGAACCTGATGCTGACGACCCGGGAGCAGCTGACCCTGCTCCGGGGCTTTGAAGG
>JAFTZZ010000073.1 GCA_017460905.1 Acidaminococcaceae bacterium
GACACGCAGCCTCAGCTTCTTTGCCTGCACAGACAGCAGCGTTACATCTTCCACCGTTGCGCCCGCCTTGTTAAAGCCGGTGCTGGTCTTGACAAAGGCAGCGCCAGCCTGAGCAATCAACCCGCAGGCGCGGATTTTTTCTTCTTCATTCAGCAAGCAGGTTTCAATAATGACTTTGACAGGCGCAGTCCCGGCAGCGACAACGACCTGGCGGATATCGTCCATAACCGGTTCATCGTCGTGTTCCTTCAAAGCGCCTACATTGATGACCATATCAATTTCATCGGCGCCATCCTGCACTGCACGCCGCGTTGCCGCCGCTTTCACTTCCGGCGCGTCACAGCCCAGGGGAAAGCCTACTACGGAAACTACTTTGATATCCGTTCCCGCCAACTGCTGTTTTGCCGTCCGCACAAAGCAGGGATTGACACAGACGCCCAGAAAATGATTATCACGCGCTTCCCGGCACAGCTTCATAATATCTGCCGCCGTCGCTTCCGGTTTAAGAAGCGTATGTTCAATAAACCGTTCTATCATAACTCGTTCGGAGACTCCTTTTTTCTGCAGACCGGACACAGGCCGTAAATATACAGCTCCTGCGCCTGCACCTCATAATGGGACAGGCTGCCCGCTTCCTTCCGGATTGCAGCAAGGTCCAGACGCAGATCTTCCACCCGGCCGCAGTCCGTACACTGGATATGCTGATGACAGCTGATATCCGCGTCGTAACGGGCACTTTCTTCCCCCATGTTGAGAACTTTCACCAGATTCAGTCTGTGCAGGATATCCATGGTCTTGTACACAGTGGAAAAGCTCATCGCCGGATATTCCGGATGCAGCCGCGCATACAGCGCCTCTGCCGTCGGGTGTTCGTTTGTCCGGGCAAGGCACTCATACACCGCCAGCCGCTGCGGCGTCGCTTTATATCCGTTTTCATGCAGGCAATCGGATAACTGTTCTCTGGTAAGCATGGTTTTCCTCATCACAATTCCGGCAAAAAATGTACCGGCCGGTCAGCATTTCCGGTTAGAACCAAATCGCTGACGCAGCATAAAAATACTGTAAACAGGCGTGAAACAAAGCCTGACCACTACAAATTGTACAAATTTATTGTATCGTATCTTTTTCCCTTTGACAAGTGGTATAATAAGAAGAAAATGTGACTAAAATGACAGAAAGGTGATTCATTTATTATGGAAAAAATTGTACTGCTGTTAGCCAAAGAGCTGAACATTAAGCCGGGGCAGGCAGAAGCCGCCCTGAAGCTGCTGGACGACGGGAACACCGTCCCCTTTATCGCCCGCTACCGGAAAGAAATGACGAGCTCCCTGGACGAAGAGCAGATCCGCAACGTAGAAGCGCGGGCCCAGTATCTGCGTAACCTGGACGAGCGCCGGGAAGAAATCCTGAATTCCATCCGCGAGCAGGAAAAACTGACGCCGGAGCTGGAACAGCAGCTTTTATCCGCTGTAAAGATGCAGGAACTGGAAGACCTGTACCTGCCCTACCGTCCCAAAAAACGCACCCGCGCCCAGATTGCCCGGGAAAAAGGGCTGGAACCTTTGGCCAGCTACATCGTCCTGCAGGCTGACACGCCGAAATCCTTATCCGAACTGGCGGCCCCGTTCATCAATGCCGAAAAAGGCGTGGAAACGGAAAGCGATGCCTGGAAAGGCGCCCAGGATATCGTGGCGGAAACCGTCTCCGACCGGGCGGACGTGCGCGCGCTGATCCGCCGGGTGCTCTGGCAGAACGCCCAGCTGTCCTCCGTACTGGCAACCGATGAAACTACCGGCAAGGATTTCCTGATGTACAAAGAGTACAGCGAGCCGGTGCGGCAGCTGCCGCCTCACCGCACATTAGCCTTAAACCGCGGGGAAAAATTAAAATACCTGAAGCTGACCTTAACGTATCCGGAAGAAAAGATGCTGGCCGAACTGCACCGCTTCCTGAAAATAAAAGAGGGGAACACCTTTTCAGCGTTATATGCAGAGGCCTGCGCCGACGCGTACAAGCGCCTGATCTTCCCGTCTATCGAACGGGAAATCCGCAACGAGCTGACGGAAAAAGCAGAAAAGCAGGCCATCAACGTATTTTCCCTCAATCTGCGCCAGCTGCTTTTACAGCAGCCGATCGCCGGCCATACGGTCATCGGCCTGGATCCCGGCTACCGTACCGGCTGCAAAACCGCGGTCATCGATCCCCAGGGCAAGGTGCTGGCCACCGACACACTGTACATCATCGGCAGCCAGCGACAGCAGGAGGAAGCCGAAGCGCATTTTGTAAAGCTGGTAAAAGACTTTGGCGCTACGCTGGTCACCATCGGCAACGGAACCGCTTCCTTCGAGACGGAAGAATTCACGGCCAAAATGATTGAAAAGCATAAACTGAACCTTTCGTATTTAATTGTCAGCGAAGCCGGCGCTTCCGTTTATTCCGCCTCTCCGCTGGCCAAGGAAGAACTGCCTGACCTGAACGTATCGCTGCGGGGCGCTGTATCCATTGCCCGGCGTATCCAGGACCCGTTAGCCGAATTGGTCAAAATCGAGCCCAAGGCGATCGGCGTGGGGCAGTACCAGCACGACGTGAACCAGAAGGAACTGGGCAACGCCCTGGGCGATGTAGTGGAAAGCTGTGTAAACCACGTAGGCGTGGAACTGAATACCGCTTCCCCGGCACTGTTACATTACGTGGCCGGTGTCAGCAGCACCGTTGCCAAAAATATTATTGCCTACCGGAATGAAAACGGCCGTTTCCGCAGCCGTAAAGAACTGTTGAAGGTGCCGCGGCTGGGGCCCGCCGCCTTCACCCAGTGCGCCGGTTTCCTGCGCATCGCCAACGGCAGCGATCCGCTGGACAACACCCCGGTCCATCCAGAAAGTTACGGACTGACAGAAAAAATTCTGGCAGAGCTGGGCTGTAAAAAAGAAAACTGCGCCAGTCCCTCCGTACAGCTGGCAGCAGCCAAAGCCGATCCGAAGCGGATCGCGGAGCACCTGCAGGCAGGCCTCCCCACCGTCACCGATATACTGCAGGCGTTAGCCAAGCCGGGCCGCGATCCCCGGGAAGATTCCCCTGCCCCCATTAGCCGTAAAAATGTGATGAAGCTCAGCGATTTGCAGATTGGCACGATCGTCAAAGGAACCGTCCGCAACGTAGTCGATTTCGGCTGCTTTGTGGACATCGGGCTGAAAATCAACGGCCTGATCCACCGGTCCGAGCTGTCCAACCGGCGTTTCAAACATCCGCTGGATATTGTTTCTACCGGCGATATTGTAGATGTAATGATCATCAGCATTGACGAAGCCCGCGGGCGGATCGGGCTGTCC
>JAFTZZ010000074.1 GCA_017460905.1 Acidaminococcaceae bacterium
CAGGTGGCGGTGGTGACGAACCAGAGCGGCGTGGCCCGGGGCTATTTTACGGAAGCGGATGTGGTGAAGCTGCATGCCTGGATGCAGGCGGAGGCGGAACGGGCCGGCGGTGCAATAGCAGCGTTTTATTACTGTCCCCATCTGCCGGGAGCGCCGGTCAGAGAATATGATGTAAACTGTGCATGCCGTAAGCCGAAGCCAGGCATGGTGCTGCAGGCGCTGCAGGATTTCGGGGTGCGTCCGGAGGATGCCTTTCTGGTAGGCGACAGTCCCCGGGATGTAGAAGCGGCGGAAGCGGCCGGTGTCAGGGGATTCCTGTATACAGGGGGCAGTCTGCTGGCCTTTGTGCAGAAGGTTTTACAATAAACGGAGTATAGTTGTCTTTTGCCAAAGAATTCCAGATTGGAATTCTTAAGAACATATGGGGATCGTTATGGAGTATAAGAATATCCTCATTATCAAAATGAGCTCACTGGGCGACGTATTGCATACGTTGCCCTTTGTTGCGGTATTGCGGGAACGCTTTCCCAAAGCCAGGCTGACCTGGCTGGTGCATCCGCAGTTCGGCGCTTTCGTGCCGGATCCGCCTGTGGTGGACGAAGTGATTTATTTTGATAAAGTCAAATTTAATAAAATGGGAATCTGTGACAAATGGTCGTATTTCAGGGAAATGCGGGCCCTGCTCCACAGTAAAAGGTTTGACCTTGTCATTGACATGCAGGGCCTGTTCAAGAGTGCGGTGCTGGCGGCCATCAGCGGCTGTGATAACCGCATCGGCTACTGTGAGATGCGGGAAGGCAGCGGATTTGTCAGTAAAGCAATTACCGGGCCGCATGCGAAGGACCATGTCATTGAACGGTATCTGGATGTTGCCCGGTATCTGGGATGCAGGGCCGAGGAGATCCGTTTTCCCATGCCGGACCTGCAGAAGGAATGGCTGGCCGTTCAGCAGAAAACAGATGCGGTGCGAAGCCCGTATGTGGTTCTGGTGCCCGGCGCCCGCTGGGAGACCAAGAAATGGCCGGCGGAGAATTTTGCGGCACTGGCCGCAATGATACTGGCCGATGGAAAACATGCGGTGCTGGCAGGCGGACCGGAGGATGTGCCGCTGGGTGCTGAGATTGCCCGGCAGGCGCCGGGCACTGTCGACCTGACCGGGAAGACAAGCCTGCGGGAGCTGGGGGCGCTGATTCAGCATTGTGATGCGTATATCAGCGGCGATACGGGGCCGTTGTTTATTGCGGCAGCCATGAAAAGGCCGTTAGTGGCGTTATACGGGCCGACGCGTCCGGACCGGACCGGTCCTTACGGCAGTAACGACGCCACGATCCTGACAGCGCCGGTACCCTGCGCAGGCTGCCTGAAAAAGCACTGCGATACATGGATCTGTATGAAATCTATTACACCGGAAACGGTGTTTGCCGAATACAAAAAGAAAGTGAAGTGAACGGTGTGGAACTGAACCGTAAAAAAATACTGGTGACCTTCCTGATGCATCTGGGCGACCTGACGCTGACCACGCCGTTTATCCGTGCGCTGCGGGAGGCGGCCCCGGATTCCCACATCACGATGCTGGTGGATGAAAAACTGAAGGACGTGGTACTGCATAATCCCTGTCTGGACGAGGTCATCACCATTGACAAAAAAGGCCGGGACAACAGTATCCTTGCTTTGCTGAGCTGTGCCCACAATCTGGGGAAGATGCAGTTTGATATCCTAATCAACCTGCATCCCAACGAACGCTGTTCCTTTATCTGCGCCATGACAAAGGTGGGAAAGCGGACCGGTTGCACCAACTGGCTGTTCAAACCCTGGTTTGATGTGCTGACGCCGCTGGACCGAAAGAAGCATGCCGCTGATATGTATCTGGATGTCCTGACCCAGTTAGGCGTTCAAAAGCTGAAGCATCACGGACTGGAAATTTTTCCGGGGGATGAGAATAAGGCCTTTGCGGACGCGTTTTGGAAAGAGCAGGGTGTAACCGCGGATGAAAAGCTGATCGGCTTTAATATCGGCAGTGCTGTGGAAACGAAACGCTGGGCGCCGGAACGGTTCGCGGAGGTGGCGGATACACTGGCGAATAAAGGATACAGGGCCGTGTTCTTTGGCGGTACCATGGATGAAGAAATGGTGCAGGATGCTGTAAAGCATATGAAAACACAGCCTGTGATTGCAACCGGCCGGTTTTCCATCGGACAACTGGCAGCGGCCATGCGTTGCTGTACCCTGATTGTCACCAACGACAGCGGACCCATGCATGTGGCTATCAGCCAGCGGGTTCCAATCGTGGCCATGTACGGCCCCAGCCATCCGGACCTGTACGGTCCGTATACTGACCGGGCAACGATCGTGACCGCGCTGCCCCCCTGCCCCGGCTGTGCGGCAGGGATGAAACATCATTGTGATGATCCGCAGTACAATATGCGCTGTATGAAAGAACTGACCGTAAAACAGGTGCTGGATGCCTGTGAAAAATGGCTGAAGTAAGGAGGACTGCTTATGCAGCCTCAGGGACAAATTGATGTAAGACAATTTAAAAAGGTCTTTATCCTGTATAACCGTTATTCGGGTAAGCAGTTGTTTGCCAGTATGATTTCCCGCATCAATGAAACCTATAAGCTGCTGAAGCAGGAACTGGATGCGGAAATAGAACTGCTGGATGTACAGTATTTTGAACAGATGCCGGAACTGGCCAGGAAAGCTGCAGAAGAAAAATGTGACTGGGTGATCATTGCCGGCGGTGACGGGACCATTCGTGCCTTTGTGGAAGATCTGCTGAAACTGGATTTCCATCCGTACATCAGTGTCTTCCCGGCCGGGACCGTGAACCTGATTGCCAAGGAAATGTCGCTGCGTAATGAGCCGAAACAGTGGGTGCACCGCGCGTTGAAGGGCTTTGTGTATCCGTTCTATACGGCGCGGGCCAACGGGAACCTGTTCCTTACCGTAGCCAGCGTAGGGTTTGATTCCCTGGTGGTGGATAGCGTGGGAGCAGTGCAGAAACGGCTTCTGAATAAGTTTGCCTATGTTCTGCAGAGCACGCAGCTGGTGCGGCGGGAACTGATTTTCAGCGACTGGCGTTATGCCTTCCGGGTGCGGTTTGACGATGAGGAAGAATGGTATGACGGTTCCTCGGTCATTATAGGAAAAAGCCGGTATTATGCGGGCCGGTACAATCTTTTTCAGGAAGCTGCGCTGTCTTCACCGTACCTCCATATAGCAGTCTTCCCGGGTAATAAACGGGCTGAAATTCTGAAATATGCGTCTCTGATTGCTCTGGAAAGCCTGAATTTGGATAAAGGAATTCTCTGCCGCAGAGCGAAAAAGGCAGAAATTGAATCTGTCAATCTTACAGAGGAATTTCCCGTAGAACTGGACGGGGATGTAGTTGCTGCAACTCCGTTAAAGATTGAAATCATGGATGATCCGTTATTGTTTATTCCCTGATTTATGTAACTATGAATTAAAAACTTGGCAGGTAGCCCTATGAACTGGACTAAAAGTATGAAACGATTTGGTATGGTGTTGCTGGCAGTTGTTGTTGCCGGAGGCATATACTGTTGGGAGGAAGAGCATGCCCAGCTGCTTTATGCAGGGATTACTCCGTATCCGGTCGGTGATTACTGGGAAACGCTGGTCAACGCATTATTGCGAGACATGGTGCTTCTCGTTGTGGGCGGCCTGCTTTTTTTGCGCCGGAAACGGATTCCCGACCGGCTGCAGCGGTATTTTCCCGCAGTGGTACTGGGAATCATTTATCTGGGGTTTGCCTGGTATATGCAGCAGAAGCTGGCGCTGGATTCTTACTTTTTAACGACCCTGGCAGTACTGGCCGGTCTTCTGAACAACATTGTGCCGGTCGTTCTGGCTGCTGTCTGGTACCATCATGATCCGACAAAAGGAAAAAAGATTTTTTATTTTGCTGTGTATTTTGTTTGCGCATTGCTGATGCTGACCGACATCATTTATTTTTGGCAGACGTCAATGCATGTGCAGGCGGTATTTTTCCGCAATTTTAATATTTATGCGATTAAAGGGGTGCTTTCTTCGTTTTCTAAGACACAGCTGCTGGAAATTGCGGGCTGCCTGCTGGCAGTCATCCTTTTGTTCCGTGTGACTAAGCCGCGTCGGCATAAGCCGAATGTTGCCTGGGCGTTGCTGGCTGTCCTGGGCTGGACGCTGCTCAGCAACCTGTTCTATTTTTCCGGAAGCCAGGCGGGATTGTATGCGCTGCATGAAGCAGGGTTGTGGAGCGAGGAACAGATTGAAAAAAACCGGCAGGAATACAGACATATGCTGGCCACGCCCATTGCACCCAATATTGCCGGCAAAGCCCTTTTTAATAAAGAAAAGGTGGTCAGGGCTACCCAGCATAAGAAGAAAGAGCTGACAGACAGGGACAGGGAATGGATGTATAAGCTGGGGGTCATGCGGCAGACACCGTCCCGGCCGTTGCCCGCGCCGGCCTATGACCGCATCGTGATGCTGATCCTGGAATCGGTGCACCGGGATTATATCCATTTCTATAACGAAGAAATTCCCGCGGAAGCTACGCCCTATCTGGATTATCTGGTGCAGCGTTATCCGCATATCGACAACTATTATTCTTCCGCCGTACCGACGACGGAGGGCCTGAATGCCACATTCCGTTCCCAGCTGCTGTTTGACGGGGATATCGACGGCAGCGACAAGCCGTCGCTGTTCCGCAGCATGCAGGAGCACGGTTTTGACGGATATTTCCAAAGCGCTTCCAGCCGGTATTACAACAGTGAATTCCGGGAATATACCAATCAGTTTGGCATGGCCCATTATGAAGCCAGGGAAGATTTGGAAAAGGCCGGCTATACCGGGGCGTCCGGCTGGGGGTTCCACAATGACGAAATGTACCGCCGGACGTTGGAACAGCTGAAAAAACTGAAGGACCGGAAGTTTTTCTATGTGACCAAAACACTGGATATGCACCAGCCCTATCCGTATTATGCCACAAAGTGGGAGGAAACGCCGGAACCCTTCCGCAACAACCAGATCGTAACCATTCATGGCATGTACTGGGTAGACTGCACGCTGAAGGCCTTCTTTAAAGCTGCAGAGGAAGCCGGGCTACTGGATAATCGGACCCTGTTCATCGTAACCAGCGATCATAATCCCCATTCCGGCGGCGAATATACGCAGCTGGTGAAAAATGAAAAGGACAGGCTCAGTGTGGCGCCTATACCCCTGATCTTTATTTCAAGAAATACGGCGCCGCTGGAAAATCTGGACAGCAGTGCCTATGCTTCCCAGATTGATATTGCGCCAACGCTGCTGTGCCTGCAGGGCATACAGCCGCCGGAACGGTTTATCGGCAGAAATCTGCTGCAGCAGTACCGGGAAAAGGATGCTGCGTTGGGCTTTTTTGGTGATAAGGCCTATTATTTCAGCCGGGATATGCAGTTTGTGGATAAAATTGATGAACCGTATCCCCAGTATGAATATGAAGACGCACTGGCCAATTATGTGATGCACACCTATTATGTGAGCGGTTTGCCGGTAGAAAAATAAAAACTTATCAGCCGGGTACACAAACTTCAATTTTCCAAAACTGTAACATGCTTTACACAAGTGCTTCTTGACGCGGGTTTCATTTAGGTTTACACTGATAACATGTTAAAGTATTTACTGTCGGCAGGACAGTAAAGATTATGCAGGTGCAATGATGAGAACAGGTTCTATGTTTGCAGCTGAATACGGTTTTTCCTTTAGCTATAGCCATTATTACGGCTATGGCTACTTTGCATGGAAAAACTGAACAGTGCATAGAATCGTAAACAGAAAAGGCCGGAGAAGGATTTCAAAGGCTGCCAACCGGAAACAGGCGGGCTCTTTTACGAGCCCGCTTTTTTGTTTGACGGTGAACTGGTTCTGCAAACCGCCGGGAACGGACTGATTCATAAGCGTGCTACGATTCATGGAAGGCTTGATTAGCGTTCTAAAAATATATTATAAATAATAAATAAAGGAGATGCGTACACCATGATTATTGTAATGAAACCCAATGCCCCTGTTGAAGAAAGAAATAAGATTGTTGCCGGTCTGGAAGAAAAAGGATTTAAAGTTGATCTTGGCACAGGGAAACAGGCGATTATCGGTGTTGTAGGTGATGCCAGTATCCTGAATCCGCATGACATTATGGTCAATGACTGGGTTGAAAAGGTGTTGCGGGTACAGGAACCTTTCAAGCGGGCCAACAGGGCCTTTCATCCGGAAGACAGCATTATTGATATTGATGGCGTTAAAATAGGAGGTAAGCAGGTACAGGTCATTGCCGGTCCCTGCAGCGTGGAAAACCGGGATCAGGTCGTTTCTGTGGCCAAATCGGTAAAAATGGGCGGTGCCCATCTGATGCGGGGCGGTGCGTTCAAGCCCCGGACATCCCCCTATTCCTTCCAGGGCATGGGCCTGCCGGGCCTGGACCTTCTGAAAGAAGCTAAAGCGGAAACCGGCCTGCCGATCGTTACGGAAATTATGAGTACGGATGTGCTGGACCGTTTTGTGGAGGATGTGGACCTGATTCAGGTAGGCGCCCGCAATATGCAGAATTTCCATCTGCTGAAAGAGCTGGGAAAAACAAAAAAGCCGATTCTGTTGAAGCGCGGCCTGGCGGCTACGGTACAGGAATGGATCATGAGCGCTGAATACATTATGGCGGAAGGAAATCCTAACGTTATTTTGTGCGAGCGCGGCGTCCGTACCTTTGAAACTTACACCCGTAATACACTGGACCTGAGCGCTGTCTGCGCCGCCAAAAAGCTGAGCCATCTGCCGGTTATTGTGGACCCCAGCCATGCTGCGGGCCTGTGGTGGATGGTACCGGCGCTGGCCAAGGCGGCTGTAGCGGTGGGGGCGGACGGCCTGCTCATCGAAGTCCATAATGATCCCGAAAAGGCACTGTGCGACGGAGCCCAGTCCCTGAAGCCGGAACGTTTTGCGGAGCTTATGGGTGAATTGAAAGGTATTGCGCGTATTATCGGTCGGGATTTATAATCAGTATAGAAACAGTATAGAAAAGAGGCGCGGCATGCTAAAGAATTATTTGGAAAAACCGTTGCGTGAGCTGACCTTTGCTGTTGTGGGCATGGGGCTGATCGGCGGATCGTACGCAAAGGCACTGCGGAAGCTGAAGGTCCGGCGGATCATGGGCATGGACATCAGTGCCGGGATTGCCCATGCCTGCCTGAATGCGAATATGATTGATGAAGTAGTAGAGAAGGACGGCAGTAACCTGAAAGAGGCGGATGTTGTGATCTGCAGTGTGTATCCGGAAGCTATCGTGGACTTTGTCCGCAGCAATCTGGGTAATTTTTCCGCAGGGGCGCTGCTGACGGATGCGACCGGTGTTAAAGGGACGATGCCCCGGGAAATTCAGGAGATGCTGCCGGACGGCTGTGAATTTTTATCCGGTCACCCTATGGCGGGGCGGCAGGGCAGCGGTATCGCCATGTCGGATGCGGGGATTTTCAATAATTCAAATTACATTATCGTGCCTACCGAAAAAAACACAGCGGAAGCCATCGGCTGGCTGGAACACTTTGCGGAAGCCATCGGCTGCGCCCGCACGGTTAGAGTGACGATGGAAGAGCATGACAAGATCATCGCTTACACCAGCGACTTGCCGCATATTACGGCGGTGGCCTTGGTGAACAGCGCGTCCTATAACGAAAACACTCAGTATTTTATTGCGGGCGGGTTCCGGGATGCGACCCGGGTGGCAGATATCAATCCGGAGCTGTGGAGCGATCTATTTCTCTCTAACCGCGAGAATGTAATTGCAGAAATCGAAAATTACCAGAACCAGATGGAGCGCTGGAAAAAGGCAATCATGGAAAATGACAGGGACGCGTTGAAAGCAATCATGCGTGAGGCCGGGCCCCGCAGAAGGATGCTGTATTAAATTGAAAAAAAGTATGAATTTATTTGAGGGAATGTCATGAGAACGGTTCATGTTGATCTGGGCGCGAAAAGCTACGATATAGAAATTGAACGGGGCATACTGGGCCGGCTTGGCGAGACAATTAAAATGCTGCTGCCGAAAGCGGAAAAGGCGGCTGTCATCACGGACAGTCATGTCGGGCCTCTTTATGCTGCGGTTTTACAACAGACGCTGGAAAATGCCGGATTTGCGGTAACGGTGCTGACATTTACGGCGGGCGAGGAAAGTAAGAACCTGACGACGCTGGGGACACTGTATGACGGACTGGCGGAAGCTGGCCTGACCCGCAGTGATATGGTGATTGCTTTGGGCGGCGGTGTGACCGGCGACATGGGCGGACTGGCGGCGGCTACCTTTTTGCGGGGTATTGCCTTCGTACAGATTCCCACATCCCTGCTGGCAACGGTGGACAGCAGTGTGGGCGGCAAGGTGGCGATCGATCTTTCCAGCGGCAAAAACCTGGTGGGCGCTTTCTACCAGCCAAAGGCCGTGTTTATTGATCCGGATCTGCTGCAGACGCTGCCGGTGCGGTATCTGCATGACGGACTGGCGGAAGTGATCAAATACGGCTGTATCCGGGATAAAGGGCTGTTTGAAAAACTGGAGAAGCTGGAGGATGACACGGATTTGCTGGTACATGCGGATGAAATCATTGAAATCTGCTGTACGATTAAAGCCCGTATTGTGGAGCGGGATGAGTTTGACACCGGGGAGCGGATGCTGCTGAACTTCGGGCATACCCTGGGCCATGCGGTGGAAAAGACCTTCCATTTCGATACATACAGCCACGGTGAAGGCGTGGGTATCGGCATGGTACTGCTGACCCGCCGGTCCGAAGCATTGGGGCTGACGGAACCGGGTACTGCCGATAAGATTGAATGCCTGCTGCGAAAGTTCAATTTGCCTTCAACGGTGCAGATGGGGCAGGAAGATTTTCTGAAAGCGACAGCCCTGGATAAAAAGAAGCGGGGTTCACAGCTGACGCTGATTTTACTGAAGACCATCGGGGAAAGCTTTTTGCAAAAAGTTAAGTTTAGTGATTTGCCGGCGTTTCTGCCGGAGGAATGAAAAGGTGTGGAGATGACAACGTATCGTATTATGCCGTCGGCGGTGCAGGGCAAGGTGCTGGTGCCTTCCTCGAAAAGCATGGGACATCGCATGTGCATCTGTGCCGGGCTGTCCGAATCCGGCTGTATAGTTGACAATATTGCGATTTCACAGGATATTGAAGCGACGAACCGCTGTCTGCAGGGATTAGGTATCAAAGTCACAGAAGTTTCGTCGCAGTTTGCAGGTCGGACTGCTTTTCAGTACAGACGGCAGCAATTTGCCGGCGGGGCAGTTACTTTGGATTGTGGTGAATCCGGTTCCACGCTGCGCTTTTTTATCCCGTTAGGGGCGCTGTGCAATGTGCCGGTGACTTTTACAGGGCGCGGCAAGCTGGTTTCCCGTCCGCTGCAGCCCTATTACGATATTTTTGACAGGCAGGCGCTGCGGTACCGCACCGGTGAAAACGGACAGCTGCCCCTGACAGTGGCAGGGCGGCTGCAGCCGGGCGCATACGTGTTGCCGGGCGACGTCAGTTCGCAGTTTGTTTCCGGCCTGTTATTTGCGTTGCCGCTTTTAGAAGAAGATTCTTCCCTGGAAATTTTGCCACCGCTGGAATCTGCCAGTTATATTGATCTGATGGTCAGCAG
>JAFTZZ010000075.1 GCA_017460905.1 Acidaminococcaceae bacterium
CATGGACTGGATATCTTCATCAGCCTCGTAACGCGGACCGGTTCCCCCGCGGGCCAGCTTATCGAACCGTTGGAAATCAGAAGCCGGTTCAGGCTGTTGTACAGGCGGTGAAAAAGCGGGGCGTTCTGTATTCTGTGCGCCAACATTACGCTGAAACGGTTCCGGTTCTTCGACAGGCTGCGGATGGGGCGGCATGTCGTGTTCCGGTGCGGGTCCGGAAGCCGGCGTTTCCGGCTGCGGCCTGGTTTCGGCAAATGCATTCTGATTTGCAGCAAGGCCTGCCGCCGCAGCTGTACCGGCCATCGCCGCCGTACCGGTGCCTGCCGCTGCAGCTGCACTGGCAGAAGCAGCAGAAGACGGGGCTGTTGGAACTGCAGGGGCTGTGTCTGCCGGAGGCAGCGGGGCAGATTGGTTTACCGGTGCGCCGCAGTTTTCACAAAACCTGGCGCCTTCCCGTAACGGAGATCCACAGTTTTCACAAAAGTTTGCCATAGTATTTCCCCCTTCATGTTGCGTAATATTGGCGGGTATTAAAAACTGTTCGATAATAAATTATCATTTTGCTGTTTCAAGTGCAGTGTCTTATCATTCGTAAAATATTTTTTACTGCGAAACAAGATATTTTTCTTGCGTATATCCGTTCAGCAGGCTGCGAATTTCATGAAACGCTGTCAGCCCGTCCTCTGGCATAGCGTCGGAAGAAACCCGGATGAAACGTTCTTCGTCCTGAAATTTGCAGACGTACAGTTTACCATCCAAAGCAAAACAGCCGCTGCGGGAATTCCAAGACGCCATATCGTGTCCCTGGATGATTTGCATCACTTTTTCATAAACTTCCGCAGGCACGTGAAACGTTGTTACAGTTTCTTCCGGTGTTCCGCCGTTGACATATCGTTCCAGGAGCAGTTCCGTTTCGGTATGTTGATACAAAACAAGTTCGTAGTACGGTGCTTCCTCCGGCGTACCGACGGCTCGCTCAAAATAATCAATTAGCATAACTTTGTCGCCCATGAGCAAACCTCCCTGAAAAAAATCTGCAGAAGTCATTCCCAAAACCCACCGCAGGCGTGCAGACGAATTAATCAGTGGTCTTTAAATATATTTTATAATTTCCTGTGTTTGTCGTAAAGTGTTTTATGAAAGGCAGATGCAATTTCCCGGGAAATATTGTAAAATAATATAAAACTGAATGCCGTAAATTAAATTTTGATTAAATATGGAATATAAATCCAAAAGATTTCACGAAAGTTTTGCGGGAGGCCGTCATGAAAAAAATTATTGTCTTTGCGATGCTTCTTTCCCTGTTTGTCACAGGTGTGTGCTTTGCGGAAAAAAGTAAATTAAAAAAGAAAACCTGGACTTCCGTACAGACGCGGACGGAAAATTCCCTGCAGGTGCAGGATTTTTATAATCATAAAGAATTATATCATGAAGGCGCCAAACAGGTTGGCCTGTGGTTCGCTACCTTTATCCCGGACAGGAAAAGCCCGGAGTATTCCTATTTCTACGAAGCCGTGGTGATGGATTATGCTACCGGAAAATATCGGATTATCCGCACGTATCAGGCGGATAAGAAGAATAAAATCGATAAAACGACGGATAAGCGTTTTGCGGACGCGGCGTGGAACGATATTTCCGGCACGAAATATGAAACCCTATACCGTCGGATGAAACCGTCAATCTGGTAAGAAATATTGCCGGGACCAGGGGCTCCTTTAGTTTTTGGACATAAATTTGGCGCGAATGATATTGACAAAGGATATTTTTTTCCGTATAATATCGCTTGTAAAGCTTTGGGGGCGTAGCTCAGCTGGGAGAGCGCTTGAATGGCATTCAAGAGGTCAGGGGTTCAATCCCCCTCGTCTCCACCAGAAAATCCAGTAACCATGCGGGTTGTAGAACTTGCATGGTTGTTTTATTTTTAAGGAAATGAAAAACATAGCTAAAACATAGCTAAAATATTTTGAGAGAGCAAAAAACCGTATCGGTACATTTTGTATCGGTACGGTTCTTTTTTACTCTTTTTTATAGCTGCGGAGCGGTGATTTGTTGATTAACATCCAAATTAATAAGGAGAGATAATATTCGTAATCGTTAATCTTTGTAGATTCCGTATCGTACTCGTCCAGCTCGCCGAAGCTATCAAATATATTGTAGAGATGATGGGCTATTACAAGGATATCCGCCCGTGCTTCCAGCGGGAAATATTTGCGTTGTGATATATGTGTGTAGCTTTCAACAGCCCGTTCTAACATCAGGCACTCTTCCCCGTTTATGGGTACGAATGGGAAACTGAGAATCTCTTCCAACAGTTCTTTTTCCATGGGATGCTCATCCTCTCCCGTGGATACCGAGTCAGGGGTATATCGTATGTCCGATACGCCGCACAGCCAGTCGAGGGATACGCCGTATGCTGTGGCGATAGAGTACAGGCCGTCGATGGCGGGGATGCGCTTTCCCGTCTCCCAGTAGCTGACAGAGGATTTCCCGATACCGCACAGGGCGGCGCTGTCGTAGACGGTCAGTTGGTACATGTTGCGCAAGGTTTTTAGTCGCAATTGAAGTGTTGATAGCATAATTTTTTCCTTTTTGACAGTTGTGAAAAATAAAAATATTTAATTCCGTATTGACAAGTTCCACAAACGTGGATATAATAAAACTAACAAATGAAATCCACAATTGTGGAATAAGCTTCAAATGTTTTTGGAAGGAGTTGTCTATATGGAAAAGAAACCGATGGAGAAAAAATTTTATACCGTTCGCGACCTGTACTGCGAGCTGGGCGGTGTTGTTACCCGTAGCCAGTTGTACAGGATGATTGAGCAAGGCGAGATTCCAACCCGTAAAATCGGTAAGAAAATAGTCATCCCCGCTGATTGGGTGGTCAGCTATATTAATATGCCGGCCGTTGCCGTAGTGAAGAAACCGCGTGAGACTGCATGTTAACGGCGAGGTATTGTCATGGCCAGACGGGCTAACGGGGATGGAACCTATATCCATATTTTACCGATAAAATGCCATAATTGCAAGGAATTTAGCGGTTGCCCCATCAAAGGCGATACTGAAAAGCGGTGTCGCAAAAGGGATGTTGGTGAGCATTGGGTCTACCAATACTATGTCAGGGACATCAATGGGAAAACGATGAGGAAGGCCTTGCAGGCGAAGACCCGACGGCAGTTGGAAAAACGTGTCGAGCTGTTGCGCATGGGTACTTCCAGTACGGATACTGACGCAGTTACTGTCGGGCAGTGGTGTGATATGTGGGTAGAAAAAATACTGCCGAATACGGTGAAGAAAAGCACATTGGCATTCTATAAGAATTTGATAAAATATTCTTCTTCTATCCGTAAGAAACGCCTTTCCCGGCTTTCCGTCCTTGACCTTCAAGGGTTATATTCAGACCTTCTGGCGCATGGTGGGAAGGATGGCAAATCACTTTCTCCAACGACTGTGAGAAGTTTCAGGGCTACCCTAATCACCTGTTTTGACCAGGCGGTCGAGCATGGGTATTTGACGGTGAATGTAGCGAAGAAATCCAAACCGCCCATGAAAACGGAAAAAGAAGTTTCGTATTTGACGCAGGAACAGATTCAGAAACTTTTGGATGTAGTTGATTCCGCTGCATTCGTATCCCCTTACGATGCGACTATTGATGACCCCGCAAGACAGTATAATATCCGTCAGGTAAGTATGGTTATCCGGCTGGCGTTGGCGACCGGAATGCGGCGTGGTGAAATTTTCGGGCTGACATGGGACCGTGTGGATTTTGATAAGCGGACGGTACGCATTGACCGTAACCTGCAGGGTGGCCGACTGGAAACACCTAAAACCAGTTACAGCGTCCGTACTATTTCTGTGGACGCTGATACGGTGGAACGGCTGCGGGCGTGGCAGGAGTACCAAAAGCAGTTTGCGGATGAAATGGGTGACCTTTACTGTAATCCAGCGGGGCTGCTTTTTTCAAATAGCTGGGGAAATCCGGTGAACATGTCTTCGTTTAGAAGTCGTGTCTTCGTTCCTGTTGTAGCGGCTGCTGGGCTTCCTGATACTGTCACTATGCACAGTCTCCGCCACACCCATGCGACACAGTTGCTGGCGGCTGGCGTGGATGCGAAAACGGTTTCTGCAAGGCTGGGGCATAGTAGCGTAGCGTTTA
>JAFTZZ010000076.1 GCA_017460905.1 Acidaminococcaceae bacterium
AAGCTTGGCGTATTCCCGCTGAACCCGAACAATGCGGCGCTGGTTCGCCGGCTGGTGGGCTGGGCGGCGCCGTCCTCCTGCGGGGTAAACGGCATCAGCGCAGCCTTCAGCGACTGGCTGGGCGTGGTCAGCGGCCAGCTTCCGAACCTGTTTATCCATAAACAGATCAAGCCGGTGCTGGCGGAGTTCACACCGGAAAACAGCGCAGTGCTGCATAAAAATTTCCTGGAGGTCATGGACGCAGCCACTTGGAGCGTGCTGTCGTCCGGATATAAAGGCGGCTGGGCGGCCAACGCCTCCGGGCTGAAAACGGAAGAGGAGATCGTGAAAGCGCTGCTGTACGGTTACAGCGGTATCGGCGTGGACTGCAGCGATAAAATTGACCGGACGGTGGAAGACCTTTCTGTAGAAGAATCGGAAAAACGGTTCGGTGAATTTGACAAAGATTTTAAGGAAGCCATTGATAAATCCTATCTGGACGCGGAATTCCAGGTGGGCGACGTAAAGGTTAAATTTGAGGAAAAGGCCCTGCACCGCATGGTGCTGGAATTCGGCCAGGCCATCATGTTCCTGCAGAATATGTACAAGGATTATCTGGACGATACGCCCTGGGATCTGGATTTTGAGGTTGACCTGTCCCGCTGCGACAAGGCCCTCACGCCTCAGGAGCATTATTTCCTTGCCAACGAACTGAAGCGGGCGGCAGTAAAATTCGACACCCTGTGTGTCAATGCCAGTGCCGCCAAAGAAGAACTCAAAGAAAATCTGGCGTATCATGCGGGCATTGCCAAGGCGTTTGACTATCGCATGAGCTTTGCGGAAACGACGCGGGCTTTTGACGATCTGGCTGCCGCTGCCAAAGAGTTTAATCAGCGGGTAAACTTCAAGCTGACCCACCTTCTCTGGCTGGCCGCCCTGCAGACCGTTGCGCAGACGGACAGTGCGTTAATGGCGCAGATCGCAGAGCGGGCGGGCCTGCCGGTTCCGACTGCAGACGAACTGACTTTTGCCAGTGAGAAAGGCATTGCTTTTGCGGCAGCTTACGATAAAGTTTTAGGCAGTGCGGAGGGCAAAGAAAAACTTCCGGTGAAAGAAGCGGTAGAAAAAGAAATCGGAATATACGAAGCCAATCTGGCAGCGCTGGTGAACAGCTATATCCGGATGCTGTAAGAGAAACTTCAATTTATCAAATATCAGGGGAGGTGTTCTCATGGACGAAAAGATTGCAAAACTGAATGACATGGTACGGGACTCAAAACGCATCGTCTTTTTCGGCGGCGCCGGGGTTTCTACGGAAAGCGGCATTCCCGACTTCCGCAGCACCGACGGCCTGTACAACCAGACCTACCAGTATCCGCCGGAAATGATCGTCAGCCACACCTTCTATGAAGAATACCCGGAAGAATTTTTTGATTTTTATAAAAACCGCATGCTGTTTCTGGACGCCAAACCCAACGCCGCGCACCTGAAGCTGGCGGAGCTGGAAGAGGCCGGCAAGCTGACGGCGGTCATCACCCAGAACATCGACGGGCTGCATCAGGCGGCGGGTAGCAAAAACGTGCTGGAGTTGCACGGCAGCGTATTGCGGAACTATTGTGAGGACTGCGACAAGTTTTTTGATGTGCAGTACGTGAAAAATTCTAAAGGCGTGCCGGTCTGCGACAAATGCGGCGGACGGGTTAAGCCTGACGTGGTGCTGTATGAAGAAAACCTGAACATGGACACCATGGAAGCAGCCGTAAATTATATTTCCCAGGCGGACATGCTGATCATCGGCGGCACTTCGCTGGTGGTGTATCCGGCTGCGGGACTGATCCGTTATTACCGGGGCAACAAACTGGTGCTGGTGAACAAATCCGAAACCTCGGCGGACCGCCGGGCGAACCTAGTCATTCACGACAGCATCGGCAAAGTGTTCAGCCAGATTACGGTGTAAAAGGTGCAGTAAAATTTTATAGCAAACGTCACTGAGGAACCGGAGCGGTTACATAACGCGCCGGTTCTTTATAATAATACGGACTTTTGATTGTACTGGACTGAATATAGTTATATTATAGAAGTTTTCTGTGGCGTGTTTGTTTTCGCTTGACAATTCCGGTTCCGGGTGATACTATAATATGGCTTGTGATAGAGCATATTTTACTTCTTCTGCTCTCCAGACAGGGGGAGCCGAAAGTCCAGAGGAGGAGGTGATTTCGTGAGAGCATACGAAGTCATGTACATCATTAAACCGGTTGAGGATGAAGTAATCGACGGCGTTGTTGCTAAGTTCGAAAAGCTGCTGACCGATAATGGTGCTACAATTGAAAAGACAGATCGTTGGGGCAAAAAACACCTGGCTTATTTAATCCAGGATTTGTCTGAAGGTTACTACGTACTCGTTAATTTCAAGGCTGAACCTGCTGCTGTCAAAGAACTTGACCGCGTAATGAAAATTACGGATGAAGTGCTGCGCCATATGATCATTAAAAAGGAAGACTGATTGCAAGAATCAGTTGTGGAGGTAACGAATGAATAAGGTTGTTATTTTAGGTCGACTGACAAGGGATCCGGAAGTACGCTATACTCCTTCCCAGAAGGTGGTTTGCTCCTTCACACTGGCAGTTGACAGACCTTTTTTAAATCAACAGGGCCAGCGCGAAGCAGACTTTATTCCCGTAGTCGTATGGGGAAAGGCTGCTGAATTATGTGGAAACAGCCTCGCGAAAGGACATCGCTTATTGGTAGAAGGACGTCTTCAGATCCGCAACTTTGATGCCAAGGACGGCACCAAGCACTGGGTAACGGAGATTATCGCCGCTAACGTTGAATTTATTGAACGCAGAAGCGAAAGCGCAAACCGTAACCAGCAGTACGGACAGCAGTATCCCGGCCCGGACACCGGAGCCGAAGCTGCAGCGACCATGGCTAAATCGCCTATGGGCGGTTTAGGCAGTGATGTTCCCTTTGACGAAGAAGTTCCGTTCTAAACAACAGGGAGGATTAAGCAAATGAAAATGCAAAGAGGCAGAAGACCGAGAAGAAAAGTTTGCAGCTTCTGCGTAGATAAAGCGGAAAGCATCGACTATAAAGATGTTGCCAAGCTGCACAAGTTTGTAACCGAACGCGGCAAGATCTTACCCCGCCGTATTTCCGGTTGCTGCGCAAAACATCAGCGCGAACTGACCACTGCGATCAAACGCGCACGTAACGTTGCGTTAATGCCGTTTACCGCTGACTGATCAGAAACAGATCTGTAAAGCCAAACTCCCCGTCGCGAATACAGCGGCGGGGAGTTTTTGTGTGTCATATATAAGCAATATCTTTTGTTTTTTCTTGACCATGACAGAAGCCTTTTGCTATAATAATATGGTAAAAAGTTTATTGTATCTAAAGGCTGAATATGTGAACAGCAAAATCGTTTGCCAACCCTCAGGGAGATAAATTCTTTGAGGGTTATAAATAATTTGGAGGATGAAGAAAAATGTTAGATATGAAGTTTGTTCGGGAAAATCCCGAAAAAGTAATTGAAGCCGTTCATAACCGGAACGGGGAACTGAGCCTGGATGAATTTCTGGCGCTGGACAAGGAACGCCGGGAACTGACCCAGCAGGTCGAGGTTCTGAAAAATGAACGCAATACCGCGTCCAAGGAAATCGGCAAACTGAAAAAAGCCGGTGAAAATGCCGAAGAAAAGATGGCGGAAGTACGCGCGATCGGCGATAAAATTGCGGCGGACGATACCCGTCTGCGGGAAATCGAAGTTCGTCTGAAGGAAATTATGCTGTCGATACCCAATATTCCGGCGGAGGATTGCCCCATTGGCAAGAGTGATGCGGATAATCCGGAAGTACGGAAATGGGGCGAGCCCCGCAAGTTTGATTTTGAGCCCCTGTCCCACTGGGATATCGGCGAAAAGCTGGGGATACTGGATTTTGAGCGGGGTCACAAGATTTCCGGCGCCCGCTTTACCGTTTACAAAGGACTGGGCTCCCGTCTGGAGCGTGCGGTCATCAACTTCTATCTGGACCTGCATACGTCCCAGCACGGGTATACGGAGTTTTTCCCGCCGTTTATTGTAAATGCTGACAGCATGCAGGGTACAGGCCAGCTGCCGAAATTTGCGGAAGATATGTTCAAGCTGGAAGGCATGGACATGTATTTGATTCCGACGGCGGAAGTGCCGATTACCAACCTGCACCGGGATGAAATTCTGAACGGCGACGATCTGCCGCTGCGTTACTGCGCTTACAGCGCCTGCTTCCGGGCCGAAGCCGGCAGTGCAGGCAAGGATACCCGCGGCCTGATCCGTCAGCATCAGTTTAATAAGGTAGAATTAGTAAAATTTACCCGTCCGGAGCAGAGCTGGGATGAACTTGAAAGTCTGACTAACAATGCAGAGCGTGCATTACAGCTGTTAGGCCTGCCGTATCATGTGGTACGCCTGTGCACCGGCGACCTGGGCTTTTCCAGCGCTACGACTTACGATTTGGAAGTCTGGCTGCCTCAGGCGAACCGTTACCGGGAAATTTCTTCCTGCTCTAACTTCCTGGACTTCCAGGCGCGCCGTGCCAATATCCGCTTCCGCCGGGATGCCAAATCCAAACCGGAATTTGTGCATACCCTGAACGGTTCCGGCCTGGCGGTAGGCCGTACGGTAGCCGCGATTCTGGAAAATTACCAGCAGGAAGACGGCAGCGTTGTGGTTCCGGAAGTACTGCGCAAGTACATGGGCTGCGATGTGATTCCTGTACCGGAAAAGAAAAAATAATCTGGATCTGATAAATATAATTGAGCCGGCAAGTAAAAGATAATTTTATGTACCGTTTTTTTGAAAAAGAAGGTTCCCTTTAGTTTATAAAAACGAGGTGATAACATG
The DNA here is from genome assembly GCA_017460905.1 of Acidaminococcaceae bacterium. Classification (GTDB taxonomy): domain Bacteria; phylum Bacillota; class Negativicutes; order Acidaminococcales; family Acidaminococcaceae; genus Succiniclasticum. The sequence goes on from JAFTZZ010000076.1 coordinate 4,859, forward strand.
GCGGATACATCGGTAAGCTACAAATGTCCAAACTGCAGCGCCCCGTTAAGCTTCCAGCCCGGGCATGACAAGGTGACCTGCGAATACTGCGGCGCGGAATTCGAGGTCAAGACAATTGAAGACATGTTTACCCGGCAGGAAGAGCGGGCGGCCCAGGCGGCGGAAGCCAAAGAGGCGAAATGGGATACGGAACACGCAGGCAGTGAGTTCACAGAAGATGAAAGCGCTTTCCTGAAAACATTTACCTGCTCCAGTTGCGGCGCGGAACTGGTCTGCGACGAGAACACGATGGCCACGGAATGCTGCTACTGCGGCAATCCCACCATGCTCCCGTCCCGCTTTAAAGGCATGCTGAAACCAGACTTCGTAATTCCGTTTAAAAAGACGAAGGAAGAAGCGGTGGAAGCCCTGAAGAAATTTTACGAGGGGCGGAAGCTTTTGCCGGACGCGTTTACGGCCAACAACCGTGTGGAAGATATCCAGCCCATGTATGTGCCTTTCTGGCTGTTCGATTCGGAAGTAACGGCGTCGGCGGCGTTCAAGGCGGAAAACGATGTGGTGTTTGATACGGCGGATGCGGTGGTTACAGAAACCAGCGTTTACGATGTGGAACGTGCCGGCACCATGAAATTCGAACGGATTCCCGTAGACGGCAGCGAAAAGATGGACGATGCCTACATGGAAAGTATCGAGCCTTTCGATTACAGTGAAATGGTTCCGTTTACGACAGCGTATCTGACCGGTTACCTGGCAGATAAATACGATGTCAGCGCGGAAGCCAGCGTACCCCGGGCGGATAAACGCGTGGAACACAGTGCGGCCGGCGTGCTGGAAGAGACGGTGACCGGCTACATGCGGCATCAGATGGAATCCTGCGCTGTGCGAAAAGACGTAGGCAGCGTAAAATACGCGCTGGTCCCGGTGTGGATCCTGACCACCCGGTACCAGAACCAGCCCTACACCTTTATGATGAATGGGCAGACCGGCAAGTTTGTCGGCAGCCTGCCCTGGGATAAGGGCAAAGCGACGAAATACCAGGCGCTGGCAACCCTGATCCCGCTGCCGATTATTTACTTCATTGCGAAGTTCTTATTAGGTTGAGGGGAGGCGGCAGATCATGAAGAAAATTTTTGCGATAGTGACTTTGCTGGTTTCTCTGGTATTATCCGTTACCACCGGGTTTGTTGGAACCGCAGCGGCTGCGCAGCAGTATCCCAGTCTGGTAGACGGCGCTACGCTGCTTCAGCCTGTGGATAAAACCAATGTGCTGAACACATTGCGGCAGATTGAAACGAAACACGGGATCCGCTGTGCGGTACTGACGGTAAAATCCACCCAGGGAATGGATATCCGGGATTATGCGCAGGCAGTCCAGGACCAATATTTTGCCAATGCGGAAAAAGGCAGTATCCTGCTGGTTGTCAACATGTCTACCCGCAAGTGGCACATTACTACCGATAAGACTATGCGCACGAAGATTATAGATAAGGTAGTTACCGGACAGCTGAAACAGGCGTTCCTTAACGATTTGTCCAAGGGTAATTATGCGGCGTCCTTTACCAAATATGGCCGTAAAGTGGATGAGCTGATGACCTATTATGAAAAGGAAGGCGAAGCCTACGATCCGTCCAAGGAATTTAACTTTGGAGCGTTGGGTATCGGCGGTATCATTTCACTGCTGATTGGCGGCGGCGTGAAGAAGAGCATGGTGGCGTCCATGAGTAACGTAACGAATGCCGTATCTGCAGGACAGTATCTGAAACGGGATACGTTCAACCTGATTGGCCAGAATGACCGTTATCTGTACACCCATACCACTGTGGTGCCTAAGGCCAAATCGCGGAATAATGACAGTGGCAGCAGCGGCGGAAGCGGCGGTCATGGCGGCGGCGGCGGAAGCTTCTGATTACAATTATATAGTGCGATGACACGGGGAGCGATTTGCTGAGAGGAGCCGTAAGGCTCGACCCGGAACCTGATTTGGATAATGCCAACGTAGGAATGTCAGAAAAAAGGTATAAGTTAACGCAGGCAGCGTCCACAAAGGATACTGCCTGCGTTCCTGTTTCACGTGGAACGTTTCCTGCGTCAATTACCTATTTTGACTTTGAAAATTTGAAACGACTATATTTTTTTTTCTGATTCAATATAATAATTGAAAAATGGTTTTGCAAAAGTAATGTAAAAATATGAAATGTTAATTTTGCAGAAGGGAAAAAGTAAAATGAGAAAAGAGTATTACACACAAATGGAAGCGGCGCGCAAAAATATTATCACGCCGGAAATGGAAATCGTAGCGGCAAAGGAAGACCGTTCTACAGAATTTATCCGGGAGCGGGTAGCCAACGGGACGATTGTTATTCCCGCCAATCCCCGGCATGACAGCCTGAACCCTAACGGTATCGGCAGCATGCTGAAGACGAAGATTAACGTGAACCTGGGAGTCAGCCGGGACTGCAAGGATTACGATGTGGAAATGAAAAAAGTCATGAGCGCGGTGGATATGGGAGCGGAAGCCATCATGGACCTGTCCAGCCACGGCAACACGCAGCCTTTCCGGCAGAAGCTGTGCCGGGAATGTCCCGCCATGATCGGCACTGTGCCGGTGTATGACGCGGTGATTCATTACCAGCGGGATCTGAATACGCTGACAGCCAAAGATTTTATTGATGTGGTGCGTCTTCATGCAGAGGACGGCGTGGATTTCGTGACCCTGCACTGCGGCATCACCCGGAAAACCATTGAGCAGATCCGGGCAGGCAAACGGAAGATGAATCTGGTAAGCCGGGGCGGCAGTCTGGTCTTTGCCTGGATGAGCATGACCGGCGAGGAAAATCCGTTTTATGAGTATTATGATGAAATTCTGGAAATCTGCCGGCAGCATGACGTGACCATCAGCCTGGGGGATGCCTGCCGTCCGGGCTGTCTGGCGGATGCTACCGACCAGTGCCAGATTGAAGAACTGGTGCGTCTGGGTGAACTGACCCAGCGGGCCTGGGAAAAAGATGTGCAGGTGATGGTGGAAGGACCGGGCCATGTGCCCCTGGATCAGATTGCCGCCAACATGAAGGTGCAGCAGACCATCTGCAAGGGCGCGCCGTTCTACGTGCTGGGCCCTTTGGTTACAGACATCGCGCCGGGCTACGACCACATTACGGCAGCGATTGGCGGCGCGGTGGCAGCCATGTCCGGGGCAGCGTTTTTATGCTATGTGACTCCGGCGGAACATCTGGCGCTGCCTAATGTGGAAGATGTAAAACAGGGAATTATTGCCAGCAAGATTGCAGCCCACGCGGCGGATATTGCCAAAGGTATTCCTCACGCCCAGGAGCAGGACGACCGCATGGCAGACGCCCGCCGCAAGCTGGACTGGGACGCCCAGTGGAAGGAAGCCATCGATCCGGAAACGGCCAAAGCCGTCCGGGCCAGCCGCGCGCCGGAAGATGACCACAGCGACACCTGCAGCATGTGCGGCAAATTCTGTGCCGTACGCAGCATCAACAAGGCCCTGGCGGGGGAACTGATTGATATATTGTAAAACAAGATAAAACGAAAAATTAATGTGAAATTCTTGTTGACTTTTTGACTTTCTGCTGAAAGAGTGATATTATATGTATGCTGATTGGCACTCAATTTAAAAGAGTGCTAAATTGAAATTTGTAAAAGGTTGCAGAGAAAAAATGGCAGTGTAATTGACACATTTTGCAATAACAAAACGCAAATTTCTGCAGACCAATCATATTTTGATTTTGGTATAATATCATTTTATAAAAGGAGCTGTTTTACATTATGGAAAAAGAAAAATTTGAGTTTCAGGCAGAAACGAGACAATTACTGAATCTGATGATCAATTCCATTTACACCAACCATGAAATCTTTTTAAGGGAATTGATTTCCAACGCCAGCGACGCTATTGACAAGCTGCGTTTTGCGTCCCTTACCAACAGCGAGCTGCTGGAAGGCGACAGCGAGTTTGTAATCCGTCTTACGCCCGATGAAAAAGCAAAGACCCTGACTATCACCGATAACGGCATCGGCATGAACCGGGAAGAAGTGATTAAAAATATCGGCACTATCGCCCAGTCCGGTACCAAGGAATTTCTGGCAAAACTGGAAGAAGCCAATAAGATTGCCAAAGAAGCGGAGGAAGCCGCAGGCAAGGAAGCAAAAACTGACGCAACCGGCAAAGACCTCATCGGCCAGTTCGGCGTAGGCTTTTATTCCGCGTTTATGGTATCCGATAAAGTGACGCTAATTACCCGCAAGGCAGGCGAGAAAGAAGGCTGGAAGTGGGAAAGCGCCGCAGACGGCACCTACACTATCGAGCCCTGCGATGTGGAAAAACACGGTACCAGCATCACCCTGCAGTTAGGGGAAGCCTATGCAGGAGAGGGCGCAGAGCAGGACATGACTAGCTACTGGACACTGGAAAGCCTGGTCAAAAAATATTCCGATTACATCCGTTACCCCATTAAAATGGAAGAAACCTCGGAAGAACCGGCCCGCAACGAGAAAGGCGATATCGACGACAAGCTGCCGCCCACCATCAAAGTGGAAGATAAAACGCTGAATTCCCAGACACCCCTGTGGAAACGGAACAAGAGCTCCATCAAGCCGGAAGAATACAACGAATTCTTTAAGCACCAGTTCCATGAATGGGAAGACCCCATGTCCTATTACCATACCCGGGCAGAGGGCACGGTGGAATATACGGCGCTGCTGTACATTCCCGGCAAGGCGCCGGCCAACCTGTATTTCCAGGAATACGAACCGGGCCTGCAGCTGTTTTCTCGTTCCGTATTTATTATGGAAAAATGCAAGGATTTGCTGCCGGACTACCTGCGCTTTGTAAAAGGCCTGGTGGATTCCCCGGATCTGTCTTTGAATATTTCCCGGGAACTGCTGCAGCAGAACCATACCATTAAAGTGATTGGCCGCAACCTGGAAAAAAATATCCTGAAGCAGCTGGCGGACATGCTGGCCAATGACCGGGAAAAATATGAAAAATTCTGGAATGAATACGGCCGTTCCTTAAAAGCCGGCGTGTATAATAGCGTGTACGATCCGGACAGCAAAAAGGATAAGCTGGCAGACCTGCTGCTGTTCATGACCAGCAAGGAAGGCAAGTTCTGCACGCTGAAGGAGTACACTGACCGTATGCCTGAAAGCCAGAAGGCGATTTATTACGCAACGGGCAAGGATAAAGAAGCCATTGAACATCTGCCTCAGATGGAAGCGGTGAAGGATAAAGGCTTCGAAGTGCTGTTCCTGTTAGATCCGGTTGACGAATTCTGTATGGAAGCATTGCAGGAATACGCAGGTAAAAAATTCCAGTCCCTGAGCCGGGGCGATCTGGATTTGGGCGACGTGGAAAGCGAAACCAGCAAGAAAGAGACGGAGGATCTGGCCAAGGACAACGAAACCCTCCTGAAAGATTTCAAGGAAGTGCTGGGTGAAAAAGTAAACGAAGTGAAGCTGACCAACCGCCTGAAAGACAGCGCCGTTTGTCTGGTGGCAGGGGAATACGGTCCCAGCTTTGCCATGGAACAGGCCTTTGCCATGGCCAACGCCCCCATGTTCAAAGCCCAGCGTATTTTAGAACTGAACCCGAAACATAAATTGTTTGCCAAATTGCAGGAAGCGCATGATCAAGGCAAAGACAGCCAGGACTTTAAAGACTTCTGCGCCCTGCTGTTCGATCAGGCCCTGCTGCTGGACGGCATGATCCCCGACGACCCGGCGGCGCTGGCGCAGCAGATTGCAAGGATGATGGCAAAGTAAAAAGAAGTTTTACAGGAGTTGACAATGCGTTACCGGCTGATAGATACATTGCGGGGCTTTTCTTTGGTGAGCATGATGCTGTTTCATGCCTGCTGGGACCTGGTGTATCTGTATGGGGCTGACTGGCCCTGGTATAAGCAAACGCCGGGTTATCTCTGGCAGCAGAGCATCTGCTGGGTATTTATCCTGCTCAGCGGGTTCTGTATGGGATTAAAACAAGATAAGGCAGGCGTGACGTCTTATAAACGGGGACTGACGGTACTGTTTGCCGGAATATTAGTTACCGTTGCCACGCTTCTGTTTATGCCGGAATCCCCGATTATTTTTGGTGTATTGTTTTTTCTGGGAACAGCTATGCTGCTGACGGCTGCGCTGTTGCCGCTGCTGCAGAAGGTTTCCGGCGAAACCGGGCTGCTGGCAGGCAGTGTATCATTCTTCCTGTTACGTAATATAAATCAGGGAAATCTTGGCTTTGAAAGTTTTATCCTGTACGAGCTGCCAGGCAAATTGTACGATCTGGGATTACCGGCAACGTTTTTGGGTTTTCAGGATAAAAACTTTGTCTCTGCCGATTATTTTTCGCTGCTTCCCTGGTACTTTTTGTTTTTGGCAGGATATTTTTTGTGCCGCTGTCTTTTGCAGAAGAAGGCAACGCAGGAAGATGCTGCGGCGACAGAAACGGGAAAGCTTTCTGTCCTGCCAGGTTGGTTTCAGGCCGGAATTTCTCCGCTGGAATTTTTGGGAAAACATTCGCTGCTTGTCTATCTGCTGCACCAGCCGGTCATTTTGTTAGCGCTGTCATTGGTTTTAAAACGATAATGGCAATTCACGCTTGTGGATTTCTGCCGCACAGGAAGAAAAAGTTTGTGCTGAAAAATTTTATATAACGGGCAGTAAACTTTATGCGGATTTGTTAGAAATTTCGCTTGCATTTTTTGCTGAGTTGGCGTAATATATTACCATAGTCTTGTGGGGATGTAGCTCAGCTGGGAGAGCGTACGGTTCGCATCCGTAAGGTCGAGAGTTCGATCCTCTTCATCTCCACCATATTTTACTTATACGAACCTCTGACTCTTTAATGACGCCGTTTTCGTTAAAGGAATCAAGGTTTGAATTAATAGAGTTTTTATCATCGGTGAAGTTAAACACCAGCTTCAGGCTATTGTCGTTGTATAGGTACGCTGCCAGTAGGAAGGTATCTATCAGGCGGGCCTGATATTTTTTATCCTCAAGTTCCCCGTTCCGGAACAAAGTCAATCCGGATATCATATCATCTTTTGTGACTTCAACGATGTTGCTCTTTGCGTCAAAGATTTTGGCCTTCAACTCCGCCTGTTTGGACTCCAGTTCCAGCAGGCGGTTTTTTGTTGTCGGGGTGATTATCCCGGATTCAATGGCCTTCATGATATTCTTAATACCTTTGGCCACGGCAGCCAGTTCATTTTCATATAGGCCTACAGGGCTGTTTTCCAGCGCCTCTTTATTGTGCGCTATGGTCTTTTCTGCTATCAGCTCAATGATTTCATCAGACAGGCAGTATTCGGCAATGAGTGCGGCCACAGCAGTTTCTATCAGTTCCTTTTTAACTGCCTTTTTTGTACAGGTATGAGTTTTGCGCTGCGTTTGGCAGTAATAATAGTAATGCAGGTCCCCGGTCTTGCTGGTACCGGACACGCCTACCATGGGCGACTCACATTCCCCACAGAACAGTTTTCCTGTAAGCATGTACACTTCTGAGCCTTTTCTCCGACCGGTGTAACGTGGATTCTTTTTCATTCTCAAAGCCTCCTGTACCCTGAAAAACAATTCGTCGCTTATAATCCGTGGAACGCCGCCTTCTATCCGGATATCCCTGTAAATGTAAATTCCCCGGTATCTTTCATTTTCCAAAACGCCAGTAAAGCTGTTGTTATTAAAAGGACGTCCTAAGCGGTTCCGTATTCCACGATCGTTGAGGTCCCGGACAATTTCAGAAATAGTGTTCCCTGAAGCTATCCGCTGGAAAATCTCCCGGACGATAGCGGCCTTTGGTTCATCTATCTCATACTTGTGGTCTTTGGACACCTTGTACCCGAATGGGATAGCGCCGCACACTTTACACTGCTTAGCGTTGTCCATCAGGCCACGCTGGATATCTTCGGCCATGTTCTCACTGTAAAACTGGTTTACGTTCATCATGGACCTGAGTGCAAACCTTCCGGCAGCGTTATCCTCAAAATCTTCTTCTGCGTACAGGACCTTAATCCCGTAATCGTTTAGTTTCTGCTCATTGAGCATGGCCTGTAACATGTTCCGGCCAATGCGGTTGCTCTTCCACGATATGACGTAGTTGAATTTGCCTTCGGCAGCGTCTTTCAGCATTTTTTGGAATTTCGGCCGCTTATCCGTTTTACCTGAAACAGCCCTGTCCTCATAGGTAGCAATGACAGGAATATTTAACTGTTTAGCGTGAGCCAGACATGCTGCGACCTGCTGCTCAATACTGGCGTCCTTTTGGTTGTGGCTTGAGTACCTGGCATAGATAACAGCTGCGCCGGTAATATTCTGTTTTCTTAATGTAGATTTACGGGGCATGCTGCTACCTCCGGGGTTATAGGCCTTTGCTTTGTGCTTCTTTCCAGTTTGGACCCTGCTTAGTGTGCATACGTGGATAAATTACTTTTTCGTAGTACCAGTTTTCCTGTTTGTTGATTTGAGACTTCGGGGCAACGCCAATGTGAATTTTGTATTCATCGAACAGGCTGCCGTAATTGTCATTCGTGGGCTTAGTCAGGCCATCATTAAACATTGCGGCCCAGGAAGAGAAACGGCGAATCATGGTATCTGCATATTCCATGGCCACCCACTTTTTAAGGCCGTCATTCATAACAGCCGTCATGGTAACTTCCTTATTTTTTTCGTCTACAGAAATGTGAACATCCTGCGTATATTTATGGAATTCTTTATTTTTCAGTTCAGCTGTTGCTTCGGCAATGGCTTTATCAAATTTAAGGGCTTTCTTTTCCGGAGCCTTTTGTTCCGTTTTCACTTCCTGTTTGGCTGCTGGCTTTTGGGGCTCTGCAGTGATCATCCCATGGATGAGCCAAATCAGGAAAACTGCTGCCAAAACTTTGAACCAGGTCTTTTTGTAAAAACTCATTTTTGTTTCCTCCTTTATGGGTTACACCGCTTACACGGAACGTAACCGTTGTTTATGGCCTCATCACGGGTTTCGATATGTACCCGGTTACTGGGCTTTATTTCATGGGCAGAATTACAGCTTTCGTAATGGAATTTTCGTGTATTCCTGTTCCCGACATAGGCCAGTGCGGTACTGCAGATCAGGAGCAGGACAAACGATATAGTAAGAATCCTTTTCATAATGATACCTCTTTTTCGTTAGAAGCTAACGAAACCGTTACAAATTCACAGAATCTGTTATAATAGTCATACCACGCTACCGGTAGCCCTCAAAGAAAGGAGTGGCTATTATGGATGATAACAGCAAAACGAATATGGAGCTCCGATTATTATTCGCAATGGAGCTCTTTGCTCACCTTACAGAGGAACAACAGCAGTTTATCGTCGACCAGATAATATCCCTTTTATCTGAAGAATGATTATGTCTTGCTCTGCTGGCGTCAGCAATTTGAACAAATCAATAAATTCTGTCAAACGCTCATTGCCTACATTGGCAATGGGCGTTTCTCTTTCTATTGGTACGTCAAAGCCCATGAGCCATAATTCAGAAACGTTAAGAGCGTGGCCTAACAGGATAAGTTTGTCGTTGCCAGGTTCCACTTTTCCAGAAACATATTGGCTTAAATCATTCTTTTCTAACCGTGTTTTAAATTTTTCGCAGAATGGTTTTGCAGCATTAATAATATCTACCTGCTTCATGTTGCGTGCAGCCATTAATGTTTTCAAGCGTTCTGAAGTAGTCGTTATTCTTGCCATGATTTTTACCTCCGAGTGTGAAGCAATTATAACAAATTTTGAACGAAAGTTCAAGGGAATAACACTTTTAGTTCAAAATTGTTGAATTTTTTATTGACAGGCCCAAAATATTGTGGTATTGTTTAATTGTTCAATGACGTTGAACTTTTAATCAAAGGCGAAATACTACCGGAAGGAGGTGAAGAGCATGCCGTATGATTACAGTGAGTTACGGGGCAGAATCAAAGCGAAATTCGACACTCAAGCAAGATTCTCTGCGGCAATGGGATTTTCCACACGTACTTGCTCTTTAAAACTTAAAGGAAAAGTACCGTGGAAGCAGTCGGAGATTATAAAGGCCTGCAAGCTTTTGGATATTGCTGAAACTGATATCAGTAAATATTTTTTTGCCCTAAAGGTTCAAAGTGATTGAACTTTTGAGCAAAAGGCGACAGAGAAAGGAGCAAACCGAATGGAAGGAAAAAGAGGGAGGCCAAAGCGGCACCCTACTTGGAAAGACGGCATGGAAACGCCGAAGCAGGAAAAGATGTGGCCATACGCTTCCTGCGTAATCGCCGGGGATGTCATAAAGACTCAGAACATTGGTACCCTGAAAGCTATGGCCAGGGACAAAGCTATGAACAAAAGACAGAGCGTGCCGGTAACACTGCATCTGCCGGATGGTACGGAAAAGATAATCATGTTCCAGCCGGATGGTGAGCAGGTTTCGGTGGACTGAGAAGGAGTAGAACATGGAAAACAAGCAGCACATATGCGACCTGTTACTGAAAACCTTGCAGGCTACGAGCAATGCACACGATCTTGTCAGTCTGAAATACGAAAAAACGCCTTTGCATGAAATTGTCGTGGCGACTTTTCAAAGTGGAGGCTACCGCCGAATTAACGTGGCCATGGATTCCGGAACGGCCATGATTAGAGACATTATGAAAAACTTGGGATGTTAGGAGGAAACCATGATTCTGAATCAGGAGAACCAAGAGAAATGTCGAAAACTGTTAGACCGCTATGGTTATAGGCCCCAGCTGATGATGCTGATTGAAGAATGCAGCGAGCTGATTAAGGCAGTCTGCAAAATGTTCCGGAACGGAACCTGTGCATCGGCTCCATCCGAAAACTTCCTTGAAGAAATGGCAGATGTAGCCGTGATGTTCGAGCAGGCCTGCATGATGTTTAACATTACGGCAGCGGAAATCAATAAGCGGGCCAAGGAAAAGCTGGATAAGAAAGTTTCTGGATAAAAATAAAAACCGCAGCTGTCAGCACACAGCCACGGTTTAAGGTGATTGAAAGTGTCGGTACTTTCATCTGTATTTTAGCACAGGAGGTTAGAAGATGCAAGGTCAAGAGGTTTACATAGACCCCAATAGGATACCGGACTGCATTTTAAATGAGCTGGTTAGAAGCTCTTACGCAATGGTTTTGAGATATAAAAGCACGCCCGAAGGCCGGGCGAAGCTGGAGAAGGAAACGGCAGATAGGAAACGGAGGCAGGCGCAATGTTAGGTCTTGTTATTACGACTGACGGAAAAATGTATAAAAAGGAATTTACAAGACCGTTATACAGGTCTATTGGAGAAGTTACGGGTGGTGAATATATGGAGCATGTATGCCCTGTATTACTGCCCAGTCCATTCTGAATCTTGATTGATGAAGAGGGCCTCTTAAAGGAAGACCCGGTTGTGAATGTAATTGGCAGCCTGTGGTACAACGCATGGCCAAATATGATTGTCGGAAATATTGTTGTCATGAAAGATGGATGGCGCAATGGAGAACGTGACATTTTGGGCCTTACCAAAGAGGAATGTGATGCAATCATCAATCTGGTTTATGAAATGTCGGATGAACAAGTCAGGTTAGTAAAGGAGCCAGATCATGAAGTACTTTAGGACCTGCCCACGTTGTGGCTCACATCTTGACCCCGGCGAAAAGTGCGACTGCCAAAAGCGCCGGGAAGAACATACAGGAGAACGGAAGGAGAATCGAAATGAAAAAAAAGATAGAAAGATACGCTCTTGAGATTTTGATAATCATTTCTGCAATCGGCATTATCTGCACTTTGGCCATGGAGCCGGAGACAGAAACCTCATACCTGCAGCACACGGTACAGACCGGGGAAACAGTATGGGAAATTGCAGAAAAGTATTCCGACCGGCAGCGAAAGCCGCTGAATGAATTTGTTTATTCAATACAGCAGGAAAACACGCTTACAGGCAGATACATCCACCCGGGAGACGTCCTTGTCATACCATTGGCTGTACCTGTTCAAAAATAAAAATTCAGCACTGCAGCTTCTTTCGGGAGGTGAGTTCAAGAAGCTGTAAACAACAAAAATTTTAAGGTGATTTGAAAGGAGAAATAATCATGATTAGAAACCCGTTAGAAATTCAGGACCAGGTAAAGAAGATCCGGATGCTCATTGCAGGTTATCCGGGAATTGGAAAAAGCACGTTGGCGCTGTCGGCGCCCAAGCCCCTTCATATTGATGTAGATTTCGGTATTGACCGCATTGAGCCCCGTTACCGGAAGCCCTACATCCAGCCTTCCAGCTATCAAGAAATTCTTGACGACTTGACGCCGGAAAACGTGAAGGATTTTGACACATTGGTATTTGATACCGGTGGTAAGCTGATCAGCCTCATGTCCTTATGGGCTATTCAGAAAGACCCGAAGTATGGCCAGCGTGATAGCAGCTTGTCCCTGAAAGGTTATGGATTTGTCGGAAAAGAGTTTATCCGCCTGATGGACTATTGCTTCTACACTCTGCAGAAAAACATTGTTTTTGTTTTCCATACGGTGGAAGAAAAGGACGGGGATAATACCCGGCTGCGTATCAAGGTTGAAGGCCAGACCAAAATGAACGTTTGGGAAGCCCTGGATCTGGGCGGCTTCGTGGAAATGTACGGCAATGACCGGACAATCGGATTCAGCAACTGCGAACGCTATTACGCAAAGGGTACCAGGGGAATTTTCGGCGTCCGGAAAATCCCGGTGCTGGGACCCAATACTCCGAATGACTTCCTGACAAAACTGTTTGAAGAATATAACGCTACTGCTGCGGCCGAAGTGGAAAAGAACGCCAAAGAGCAGGAAGCGTATGAAAAAACGATGGAAGCTGGTATGGAAGTAATCAATACCATCACGGATGCGGATACTGCAAACGCCGCCATGCCGGAATACAAAAAACTGAAGCACCATAAAACTTCCAAGCGTGAGCTGGATGCTGAGTGGAACAAAAAGATTAAGGATTGCGGCCTGGAATTCGACAAAGCTGCAAAGAAGTACGTCACTGCTGCTCCGGAGGAAGATAAGGGGGCGGAATGATGGTCAGCTATTTAATGACACACAGCCTGCTTGCCAGCTGGCTGTACACCATGAAAGAAAATCCCTATGAGGATGCTACCAGCACCCGGGATTCGTTCCAGGAATTCTTACAGACATTACGGCGGGAGCCAATCCCGCCGAACGAGGCCATGATGAAAGGTCTTGAATTTGAGGATCTTTGCTACGCCATAGCAAACGGAACGTTCCAGCCTGTAAAGG
>JAFTZZ010000077.1 GCA_017460905.1 Acidaminococcaceae bacterium
GGTGAAATCACAAAGGTCACACCGTTCTGCATCAGCGCGGGAACCTGAAAGCACACGGACTTTCCGCCGCCGGTGGGCAACAAGGCCAGACAGTCCCTGTCGCTGAGGATCGCCGTAACGATTTCCCGCTGTCCGGGGCGGAACCCGTCGTAGCCAAACCGGGTTTTTAATAGTTGTTCCGGCTGCAAATAAGCACCTCCCAACAGAAAAATTGAAGTTTATTCTCAAATCAATCCTTGGACATGTTCTTCTCTTTGAAAGGGCACATATCCAGGCACACGCACTCATCGCACAGCGGCTTGCGGGCCTTGCAGGTCAGCCGTCCGTGCCAGATGAACCAGTGGTGCGCGTCGGCCCATTTTTCCCTGGGAATCAGCTTCTGCAGATCCAGTTCCGTGTTTTCCGGCGTTTTCGCGTCAGATAATCCCAGACGGTGCGAGGTACGGAACACGTGCGTATCTACGGCAATCGCCGGTACTTTATAGACGATGCTGGCAATGACGTCTGCAGTCTTGCGCCCTACCCCGGGCAGCTTCATCATGGTCGAGATATCGTTGGGAATGACGCCGCCGAATTCTTCTGTCAGCATATGGCACATGCCCAGCAGGTTTTTCGCTTTGGCGCGGTACAGTCCGCAGTCCCGTATCTCTTCTTCCAACTGCTCCTGGGTAAGCGCTCCCATCTTTTCCGGCGTGTTCAGTCGGGGAAAGATACGGGCGGTAATCTTGTTGACCCGTTCATCCGTACACTGGGCGGACATAATCACCGCGCACAGCAGTTCAAAAGGCGAATTATAATGCAGCGCCGTACCGACGCCGTTATAGCGTTTCTCCAACGCAGCGATGATTTCCTGTTTATCTTTTTTACGCATAATATTTCATCCTGAATAATAACAGACCGGATTGATGTCACCTGCACGCAGCGACCCGTTCCCGAAGGGCGCGAGGAACTGTTGTATAAAAACAACTCCTCAAGTCAGGCTGCAATACTATACAGCAGATGACGCAACGCAAAACACAGCCGATGCGTTAGGGTCACAATGTAAAGGCGACATCAATCCGGGTATAAAATGATTTATAAAAAGTAAGCGTATCAGTTAGTCAAACTCCGTACCGGCGCCGGGATGCGTCCGCCACGGGCAATGAAGGTATCCGCCTTGAATTTGCTGACTTCCATGATCGGCGCATGGCCCAGCAGCCCGCCGAATTCCACGCGCTCGCCCACGCCCTTGCCGGGAACCGGGATCACGCGCACCGCCGTGGTCTTGTTGTTGATCATGCCAATGGCAGATTCATCCGCAATGATGGCGGCAATGGTTTCCGCCGACGTATCGCCGGGAATGGCAATCATGTCCAGGCCGACAGAGCAGACGCAGGTCATCGCTTCCAGCTTTTCCAGGCAGAGGCTGCCTCTTTCGACAGCCGCAATCATGCCCGCGTCCTCACTGACAGGAATAAACGCGCCGGACAGTCCGCCCACATAACTGGAGGCCATCAGGCCACCCTTTTTCACCGCGTCATTGAGCATGGCAAGGGTTGCCGTCGTGCCCGGGCCGCCGCAGCTTTCCAGACCGATTTCTTCCAAAATATGCGCCACGGAATCGCCCACTGCCGGCGTCGGCGCCAGGGACAGGTCGATAATGCCAAACTGCGTATTCAGCCGTTTGGCCGCTTCCTGGGCAACCAGCTGGCCGACACGGGTAATCTTAAAGGCAGTGCGTTTGATGACTTCCGCCACCGCGCCGATATCCTGCCCGCGTACTGCTTCCAGCGCATGCTTGACCACGCCGGGGCCGCTGACACCGACACTGACAACCGATTCCGGCTCCGTCACGCCGTGGAAGGCGCCGGCCATAAAGGGATTGTCGTTCACCGCATTGCAGAACACAACCAGCTTGGCGCAGCCGATGGCATCATTGGCCGCAGTCTTTTCCGCCGTTTCCTTCACAATGCGCCCCATCTGCGCCACCGCGTCCATGTTGATACCGGCCTTGGTAGAACCCACGTTGACGGAAGAGCAGACGATATCCGTCGTCGCCAGCGCTTCCGGAATGGAAGCGATCAGGTTCCGGTCGCCCTTCGTATAGCCTTTATCCACCAGCGCGCTGAAGCCGCCGATAAAATTGACGCCCACTTCATGAGCCGCCTTATCCAGCGCCTTTGCCAGCGGAACGTAATCGGCAGTGTCGCAGCTTTCACCCACCATGGAAATCGGCGTTACGGAAATACGTTTATTGATGATCGGCACCCCCAGGTCAGATTCAATATCTTCCCCGGTCTGGACCAGCTTTTCCGCTTTTTTGGTAATCTTATCATAAATCCTGTCGGCGCAGACTTTGATGTCCGGATGCCCGCAGTCCCGCAGGCTGATACCCATGGTAATGGTACGGACATCCAGATTCTGGTGAGTAATCATCCGCGTCGTTTCCAATACATCGTTAAAGGTTAATACCGACATGACGATCCTCCCGTTTAAATCTGGTGCATGGCAGTAAAGATATCTTCACTCTGCACGCGAATTTCCAGCCCGATTTCTTCCGACAGCCTGTCCAGATGCTCCTTGAGCGTCTTGATGCTCATCTTAGAATCTGTCATGTCTGCAATCAGCACCATGTTAAAGAAACCGTCCATGATATTCTGGTTGATATTCAGAATATTGACCTGGCTATTGGCAAGTATATTGGTAACTTTGGCAATAATGCCAACCTTATCCTGACCTACTACGGTTACAACAATGCGCATCGTTATGCCCCTTCCTTTTCCCCTGCAAATTTTAAACACTATTATGCGGGCAGCAATCATCACCGCCTGTTAACAACTGCCGCAGTAATGATACATGCCCTGCCATGTCCTTAATTGTACCACATTTTTACAGTCTGTACAGTATGCCGAAGCAATCTCTTTTACCGTATTGGCGTCAGATTACCGTATTTCCACCGCTTCTTCCAACGCTTTCACCGCGCCCCGCTTCAGCAGCGCGACCTCTTTCCCTTCGGGCAGATCGGTGAACACACACAGGCAGGCGTCCGAAGGAGCATGCGCCTTCACATACCCGGTATCAAAGGCCAGCAGCTTTTCTCCCTTTTTGACTTCCTGCCCTTCTTTAACAAAAACCGTAAACCCGTTACCCTGCAGCTTCACCGTATCAATGCCGATGTGCAGCAGGTATTCCAGCCCATCTCTTGTCGCCAGGCCCAGGGCGTGCTTTGTCTCAAACACAAAATTCACGGTACTGTCCGCCGGGGCGAAAACATCACCGTCAGCAGGCTGCACCATGAACCCGTCGCCGTTCATCTTCTCCGCAAACGCTTCATCGGGCGTCTCCGTAATGGAACAGAGCTGTCCCGTAAACGGACTTGCAAAGCTGTCTTTCTTTTTGCCAAATAAAGAACCAAACATGGAAACCCTTCCTTATCCTATTTATTTTGTGAAGACCAGCGAAGCCTGCTGCCTGCTTTCTTTCGCTGCAGCGGCGTCGCATTGCTCTCTTTACTGGAACAGGCGCGCCAGCACGCTCAGAATCACACTGATCACGATACAGCTTACCCAGGGGAAATAAAAGCTGCCGTTCTTGCCTTCCACATGGATATCCCCTGGCAGATTGCCAAAGGGCAGGAACTTTCCGCCAAAATGAATGACCACGCCCGCAATCACCAGCACGATTCCCAACTGGATCAGCATCTTTCCCAAACCGCCAGACATATTGCCGCACCTCTTATCTACAACAAAAGTTGTAAAAATTTTAAAATCCCTATAGCTATTCTTGCATTTTTATTATAAAATATATTGTACGAAATTCCAACGTTTTTTACCAATCTTCAAGAAAGTTTTACAAACTTTTCAGCGTAGCAATTTGAAAGGGGATTTTGATCATGCCTTATGTAAACATTAAAATTACCAAAGAAGGGAACGTGACGCCGGAACAGAAACGCCAGTTAATCGAAGGCGCTACCAAGCTGCTGGCCGACGTGCTCCACAAAAACACGAAGACCCTCGTTGTCACCATCGACGAAGTTGACACAGACAACTGGGGAATCGGCGGCCTCCCGGTAACCGAGATCCGCAAGATTGCCAAAGAAAAAGCAGCCGCCGAAGCCGCTGCCGCCAAAGAAGCTGCCAAAGCGCAAAAAAAAGCGGAAAAAGCTGAAGAAAAAGCCGCGGCCAAGGCAGAAAAGGAAACCGCTAAAGCCGCCAAGGCGGAAGAAAAAGCTAAAAAAGAAGCGGAAAAGGCAGCCGCCAAAGCAGCCAAAAAGGAAAAGAAAGCTAAGAAAAAATAAGCCCTGCATAAAAACGGGAAGCAGTGAAATCAAACACTGCTTCCTGTTTTTTTAGGGCTTTAGCGCCAAAAACGGTTAAGGAAACACTGATTAAATAAGTTTGTGCGATGGCCGAGTGCTTTTTGCGAATGACAAGGAAGTGGCTCGAAGGCGCAGCGGGGCTGCGTCAAGAGACAGTGACGAAGTCATTCACGAAAAGCGCCGGCAAGCGTGCAGACGA
>JAFTZZ010000078.1 GCA_017460905.1 Acidaminococcaceae bacterium
AACTCTATGTACGATTACAGTTTGCATTAACTATAGTCCAGTCATTGCTGTCAGGTGCTTCCAATAAGATCCTACCTTTATAATATTAAGAGTTAGCGGAACCAAAACCCAGTATTCATACGCATTTGCGATTTGAAATTGGTCGTAATCACGACCAAGGAAAAGAAAAACAGCGCGAGCCATTTTCATTTGGCCGACGCTGTTACATAACATTAGTCCTTTTAACATTTCTGCTTCCTTCGTTTTGAACTATTTCCATTTTGGAAACAGTTGAATCTTTAGATAATTCACCTTCTTCATAAATGTTTTGCATTCGCTTTTTGCTGAAATTTTTCTGCCATCACCGCTACGCGCGTGTGAGTTCCTTTAGAGATTATGCCGCGCTCGTCGCTTGCTTCCAGCGCAAATTCAAACACACGCTTTTCCTGTTGCACCAATGTTACGGTTACGGTAAACTCCATGCCTAATGGCGTCGGCGCGTCGTGACTCAGGGAAAGAGCGCATCCTACTGTCGTGGCGCCCGGTTCGCAATATTCCGCTGCCAATTGCATCGCTGCGTTTTCATAAAGCATGGCAAGCACGGGTGTCCCTAACACTTTTAGCGTCCCGCTGCCTACACGAACAGCCAGCATGTCCTCCGTAACTTTTTGTGTCATTGATTTTTTTGTGTTCTTTTGATTTGCTTCAACCACGCCCAATTTCAATTTCTCATCCATTGAATGCATAAACTCGCACTTTGCCAATGATGTTTGAGCGTTGTGCCCATAAGGATTCTTATGCCCTCTGGAAAAATCGTACTCTTCTCTCATTTATTTCACCTAAACTGCATTTTCAATTTTCTCAACAATTAACTGCTGAACCCATTTGGACGGTGTCAGACGTCCGGCATTCCATTCCTGCACCGTCCGGTAAGGCGCATTTAACAAAATGGAAAGTTCTTTCAGCGACATGCCCGCCTTTTCTCGCGCTGCCTTAATCGGATTATTTTCCCTGTCAATCACTTTTTGATATTGCGGGGTAAGTGTATTTAGCCATGGCTGATCTCTTTCTTCCCCAAAACTTATCCAACCATCTTCTTCGTACTTTTCCCTATTTCATTTTCCGGATCTCCGGATTGCCCAGCACCGCCTGGCCGTTTTCACGAAGCACGTCCCAGTGCCCGTCAAACAGGCTGTATACGGTTTTGCCGTCGATGTTGTCCACCGCCCGCAGCTGGAAAAATACGCGGCAGACATCACCGGAACGTTCCCAGCTCAGCACGTTGACTTCCTGGCTTACCGTTGTCGCAAATCCGGCTGCCCAGCCGTCAAAGCCCACCTGGCTTTTCCAGGACTCGGCGAACATGTTGTAGGCTTCGTCATAATATTTATGGTTCAGATTGTAGTAGAATGTGCGCACCCGTTCCACGGCCTCTTCGGCGGTGACGCCCGTCTCAGGCGTTTCCTCTGCGGGCGCAATTTCCCCGCTGCGAATCAGGGAATTCAGCTCCTCCAATGTATTGATCGCCAGCTCGCTGTTCTTCTTTTCATGGAGATAATCATGGTAGTGGGCAGGCTGCGCTCCGGAAGAAGTGAAAAGGTGCTCATTTTTTATCTCGCCCGCATTGTCGATGGAATACAAGGCGTAAACATGGAAATGGTGGATGTTTCCTTCCCACCAGCCCGCTGCCGCGTCTTTGTCCCTGGTGTCGTTCGGTACACCAAACTTCAGGATGCTCAGGCAGTCGTCGGGCGCTTTCTGCTGTTCCCGCAGATTCTGCACCACTTCGTCCGCGTTTTCCAGAATCGCCGCGCGCCCGTTGCGCAGGTCTGCAGAAATACAGCCTTTTGTGGTAAAGGCGACAAAGTGCTGGCTGTTGTTGCCGTAGCTGCTTTTTGTAACGTAAACACCGGGAAAGCCCAGCCTGGCAAGCTCCGCTGCCGCAGCCGCATCTTTCGGCCCAGCCTCAGTAGCTGCAGAAAATAACAGCAGCAGCGAACATGCGATGATGGCAAAAATGTTTTTCATAATGCGCCTCCGTAATTTCAAAAAATGATGTAAAATTTATTTCCCTTTATCCTTATTCCCTTCCATCCCAAAATGGATCGCGCCAAACTTGCAGGCCTGTTGGCATTCGCCGCAGGAAATGCATTCATGGTCGCCGACCTTTTTGATATCCATCTTGCAGGTGCGCAGGCAGGCGTTGCAGTGCACGCACTTCACGTCGTCCACCTTCACGGACAGCAGCGCCACTTTATTGAACAGGCCGTAAAACGCGCCCAGCGGGCAGATAAAACGGCAGAAGGGACGGAACATAAAAACGGAAAGCAGGATCACCGCTGCCAGAATGAGGAAACGGTAGTTGTAAATCATATACGGACGGATCGTGCCGCCGGTGGCCAGTGTCATGAAGAAATTGGAAAACGGCATGTTGGGGCACACGTACTGGCAGAACGCCAGCACCCGCTTCCCGCCCAGGTAGAACCCAAAGGGTACGGCAACAATGAAAACCGCAAACAGAATATATTTCAGATAGCTGAGCCGCCGCGTCCATTCGCTTTTCTGAATTTTCGGCGTGGGAATTTTATCCAGCAGGTCCTGCACCAGCCCAAAGGGACAGAGCCAGCCGCAGATCAGTCGGCCAAAGGCCAGCGCCAGCAACAGCAGCCAGCACAAAATACGGATTGGCAGGTTTTCCAGCCCCTCCGCAAACAGCCGCTGCATAAAATTCAGCGGGCAGCCCGCCACCGACGCCGGACAGTACCGGCAGTTCAGTCCCGGCACGCAGAACTCGCTGTTGATGTATTTCACAGGAATATCACTGATCAGATTGCAGTTGTATAATATGGCCGAACAGAGTTGGGCCAATCGACGTGTAAGCATATGTTGTCTCCATGAATTAAATTGATGTTTAGTTTTGCGCGAATATGTTTGCCAGAGCTGATACCGCCTGAATAAGCGAAGCGCTCCCGCAGGGCGCGAGGAAGAAAAGGAAAAACTGTTCCTGCAGTCACGCAATTGTCCAAAACATTGCCAGGGCAGCGCAGGCGACAACCAGGTACCGAAACGTTAGCTGAGCGCTATGAAGGCGGTATCAGTCTGGCAAGCTCAGACGTACAAATTCTTATTTATGATACTTTCATTTTTTTTGTGCTTGCGATATAATATTATAATACAAAATTAACATGGTGTATTATGCCTCAAATACGTTACGGAGAAATTTCAGTTTATCATGAACAGGGTTCGTTCGTTTTTCAAATTGGTTACCATTTTAAATTTTATATTGACTGCGGTTTTTGCGTTTGCGATTTCTGCGCCGGCAGCGCTGGCAAAGGAAAAGTCTGCGTTTATTTTCATTCCGCTGGATAACCGCCCGGTCTGCTATGCCTATCCTGTTAAGGTCATGGAAGCGGCAGGCTGCAAAATTTACACACCGCCGGAAAAGCTGCTGGCGACCCGCACGACCCCGGCTGATACGGAGAAACTGTGGAAATGGCTGGAAAGCAGGGCGGAAAAGGTTGACGCTGCGGTA
>JAFTZZ010000079.1 GCA_017460905.1 Acidaminococcaceae bacterium
ACTCGCACGGGCTGGGTATTTTGACATACTCAGTAAGTACGAGTCTATGCGCTTATAAGATTGAACCGCCGTATACCGAACGGTACGTACGGTGGTGTGAGAGGTCGGCTACTCAGCTAATGGGTAGCCTCCTACTCGATTCTGTGTTTCCTTAAATAATTCCCATAGCGGATTTGAAGTCTTTCAGGTAGTGGCGGGAAACGGGAACTTCTTCTTTTTCATAATGCTTCATGATCAAAAGGTAGGTATCGTTAAACCAGGGTTCAATTTCCTTGACCATGTTTATGTTGACAAGGAAGCTCTTATTTGTACGCAGGAACCCGGAACGGCTCAGCCGGCTTTCTACATCTTTAAGCAGCAGTTTTGATTCGAGAATGCCCCGGGTCGTATAAAACTGCAGCTTGCCCTGTAAAGCCTTGATCAGCACAATTTCTTCTTCTGATTTAAGGACGATAAGCTTGTTATCTGCGGCGATGACAAAATTATTTTTTGCGTTGATAATTTCCCCCGCCTGTCTGTTTTCAGCCTGTTCTTCCATATTTTGCTTCATACGGGAGATGGTCTTGCGCACCCGCTCTTCTGTATACGGTTTCAAGATATAATCAAATACAGCCAGGTCAAAGGCCTGGATGGCAAACTGGGCAAAGCCGGTACTGAAAACCACCCGCGGAACGGAAAGGAAATCGTCGCTCATCCGCTCCATGGTCTGTACAGTCTCAATGCCTGTCATTACCGGCATTTCAATATCCATAAAAACCATGTCGATGGAATCTTTTTTCAAAAATTCCAAAAAACCTTTGCCGGTAGAAAATTCTGCTACGACCTCGACTTCCTCCATTTCATTTAAAATAGAGGTCAATTCGCTTCTTGCCGGCATTTCGTCATCAACAACTGCTGCTCGTATCTTTGTCATAGGTCAGCTCCTTGTCAGCGGTATTTCAAAGAAAACCATCGTCCATGCGTTTTCGCTGCTGGTAATCTGTAATCCGCTTTTCTCACCGTAATAAGCCAATAGTCGTTTATGAACATTTTGCAGGCCAACGGATTTACGCTGTTCTGCCTCATCGCCGTCTGTTGCTGCAGGTTCGTCTTCCAGCAGCAGGCGGGATAATTTTTCTTTAGGGATGCCTACGCCGTTGTCATATACATACAGGCGGACATTTTGTCCGTGCGGCGCGGCTCCGATTTCTACAGTGCCCCCGCTTTCCCGGGGAAGTACTCCGTGTTTGATTGCATTTTCCACCAGAGGCTGCAGGATCAGGCAGGGTAAATTAAAGTCCAGGAATTCCGGGATATTGTAATTGATTTTCAGGCGGTCTCCAAACCGGGCCATTTCAATGTTGACGTATGCCTGGATATGCCGGATCTCCTGCTTAAAATTGATAAAAACACTTTCATTATTAAGACTGTGACGGTAATATTCTGCCAAATAAATGATCAGGTCCTTGGCTTTTTCCGGATTGCTGCGGCAGTAATAACTGATCGTATTCAGCGCGTTGAACAGAAAATGCGGATTGATCTGAGCCTGCAATACTTTTACTTCTGCTTCTGAAAGCAGAACTGCCTGCTCTTTCAGGGTGTTGATTTCCAGCTGGATCTGCAGCAGGCTGCAGAGTCCCCGGAACAGTTCCATTTCGAAATTGGAAAAATCTTCATTGATATCCTTGCTGATGACCAGCAGCTGCCGGTTGTCCGAATCCTTATAGACAGGGAAGATAGCGGTGTTATAACTGCCCAGGATGTTCTTTTCAATGGTGCTCCCGTAATAATAGTTTTTCTTGTTTATATATTGCCGGATTTTATCCTGTTCCAGGCCATCGGCACAGGATAATGCTACGATTTTTCCGGGGGCTAAAATTGCGGCCCAGGAAACACCGGCAGTGGATTCCAGTACAATATCAACGATGGACCGTATGGTTTTGGGATTATAGCCCTCCTGCAGTACGTTGATGACCAGGTTCATGGTACGGAAAGAGGTCTGGGCCGCTTCTGCCTTATAACGTTCCTGGCGGCGGTAATTGTCTTCAATGACGCCGACAAACAAGGCGGTTGCGACAGGATTGGTAAGCAGCATGGACGGGGCGATTGCCTTGACCAGGGAAACAGCATGGGCGTACGGTTTGGCAAACAGCAGGAGCAGGACCATGTGCAATGCTTCAAATAAAAAGCCAAGGGCAAATGCGTACGGCCACATTTTTTTCTGCTGCTTAAACCAGTTTGACAAAAAACCTGCCAAAATTCCCTGAATGATGGTGATCATGCCGCTTTCAAAGGAAGACAGCGTAATAGGCGCAAATATGCGGTGTACGCCTACGATTGTGCCAATCGCGCTGCCGACGACCGGTCCGCCCAGCAATCCGCCTACTACAACGCCAACTGCGCGGGTGTTGATAATCCCGTATTGCGTGCGGATACCCCAGTATGTGCCCAAAATACCAATGACAGAAAAAATCGCAATCAAGATCAGTTTGTTTTTTGTTGTATAATTTTTTTCTACCAGTGCGGTATTGAAAAAACGCATCTTGCTCAGCAGCATAATGATGACCAGGAATAAGGATGTCCCCAGCCAAAGCTGCTGGATTTCGACGCGGGCAGAATCCAAAATTGAAAGTTCCAGCATGATAAAACTGCCGCCGTTCGTAATAATTTTTCAAGTATAATTCATTATAACTTGAAATAAATGGACTGGCAAGAAAATAAAAATCCTTCCTATGCAGATGTGTCTCACATCACACCCACAAAGGAAGGAGAATTGTTTTTTTCAGAACCGTTTATGGCGGGAAGGAAGGTAGGTTATCCGCCATGAAACGGTTCGCGGTTGATTAAGTTATCAGCCTAATTTTTCTTTGGTGGTAGCTTCGTCCCAACCGAAGAATTCTTTCATGATTTCGTTGGTGTCTGCTGCCAGCAGCGGAGCCGGGGTCAGTATTTCGCCCGGGGTGTCGGACAGTTTGATCGGTACTCCGGGTACTTTCAGCTTGCCGGCTACCGGATGTTCAACTTCAACGATCATATTGCGGGCGATGATGGAAGGATCTTCCATAACCTGGGCAACATTGTTGATCGGTGCGCAGGGAACGCCGGCCGCTTCCAGCTCGGTGATCCATTCTTTGGTGGTACGGGTCTTCAGAACTTCGTTCATCAGATCGGTCAGCTCATCAACATTTTCCGTACGGTTCGGATTGGAGTTGAAGCGCGGATCGTCGATCCATTCCGGTTTGCCCATTACGTTGCAGAGCTTAGCCCACAGACGGTCGTTGCCGCTGCCTACGATAATGGAGCCGTCTTTGGAGGTGAAGTCCGCAAACGGGGTGATGGAAGGATGACGGTTGCCGATCGGTCCGGGAGGTGTGCCGGTGCATACATAACGTGCAACAGCATTTTCCAGGATTGCAACCTGGCAGTCCAGCATAGCTACGTCAACCAGCTGGCCTTTGCCGCTGGATACGCGATGATACAGAGCCATCAATACGCCCAGGCAGGTGAACAGGCCGGCAAATACGTCGCCTACGGAAGCGCCGACACGCATCGGATGACCGCCTTTTTCACCGGTAATGCTCATGATACCGCCCATCGCCTGTACAACTACGTCATACGCAGGTTTTTTGGTGTAGGGGCCTGTACGGCCGAAACCGGAGCAGGCAGCGTAAATCAGGCGGGGGTTGATTTCTTTCAGGACATCCCAGCCCAGGCCGAATTTTTCCATGGTGCCGGGACGGTAGTTTTCAACAACAACATCAGCCTGTTTTACCATTTCCTTGAAGATTTCGCAATGTTTCGGATTTTTGAAATCCAGGGACATGGAGCGTTTGTTGCGGTTCAGGCTCATGAAGTAAGCGGATTCGCTTCCCATGAACGGAGTGAAAGCGCGGGAGTCATCGCCTACTTTCGGCGGTTCGATTTTAATAACATCAGCGCCGAAGTCAGCCATCATCATGGTGCAGTACGGACCAGCCAGTACGCGGGATAAATCAAGAACTTTAATACCTTTTAACGGACCCATTAATTAATTACCTCCTTAGTATTGAATAGTGTTAAACGGGTTTATCAAATGGGGTTTGACCAATAACTTCACAGTTACGTCGGAGTTACAATAATTTCTAATAGTATTTTGCAAAGTGATTATTTTTTATTTGTTGCCATGAAATAAGCGCGGGCGATCAGGACAGCGATAACAATGTTGATCAGCATGGTTACGCCGCCGGGGATACCCAGTTTGGGAACGATTATGATGCCTGCCAGGGAGGAAATCATGATGATAACACCCAGTACGAAGTTTTTGCTGGCCAGGTCAGCATATACGGCACCCAGTACGCAGGGCAGTACGAAACCGAACATTTTCATGACGAACTTCGGCATCAGAGGCATGATCTGTGCGCCAACCAGTGCGAAGAAGGTGATCATGATAACCGTTACGAATACGGATGCGCAGATACCGATACAGGACATGATTTCCGCTTTCGGGGTGCCCTGTTCGCAGTTGGTAACTTTCTGTGCCATATTGGCTGCCGGGGCACGGACTTCACCTACGTTACCGGTGATCCAGCACATGAACGTACCGGCCAGGTTAACGATGGGGAAGAAGGATACAGGCTGTACGATATAGCCTACACCGAAAGCAGCAGCTGCTGCCAGCCACAGCTGCAGGAGCTGGCTTACGGACGGGAACTGTCCGGTCATCATGGAAACGTATATGGCCGGTACAAAGTTGCAGACCAGCGCGATGGTTACGAAGAGAAGACCCATTGTTTTGGCACTGGATCTGAAGCCTTGGATTACTTCCTGTTCTTTATTCATAAGTATTCACCTCCGATTACATAAACATGGCGGCACAGAACATGCCGACCAGCATGGCCAGACCAAGGGAAAATTCCTGGATCTTTTTGTTGCCTTTGAATAACCGGCCGATGATCAGCATAGCAATGAATGCTACGATGCCCGCGAACAGGTTTTTCTGGTTTACGACGCCTTTTTTGATAATGGCGTTGCCCAGCAGGGTGGAGAACAGGCCCAGGGAAGCGGCAGCCATGAACAGTTTAACCCAGGCTGCGTTGAAGTTATCTCTCAGATATTCAACCGCTTTGTTCAAGGACGGCGCGCCGTAACCGCCGATTACGATCCAGCCGGAGTTATTCAGCGCCATGCCCCACAGGGCGAAAACAAAACCTAACATGGTCAGTTTTCCGGCTTCCAGGGAAGAGCCTGCCATACCGGTTGCGATGGCGGACATTGCCAGCTCGGTACGGGCTGCGCCGATATCGTTCATACGCATCCAGGCGGTAGGTCCGCCTAATACAGCCATCAGGGCGATCAATACGATTACAGGGGCGAATGCCGGCCCAATTGAGGTAAATACTGCAGAACGGAAACCCGTCATGCATTCTTCTTTGGGAATTCCCATTTTTTCAGCGCTCTTGAAGCTCAGGCGCAGGAACATTAATGCCATGACCAGGATATTGATGATCATGAAGCTGGACATTACCCACAGCATTGGGGAATTCATGATGTCTTTAACTTCCATTTAGATTCGACACTCCTCTCTTAATAAAACAAAATACTAATTTAGAAACTATCCCCCTTTCTATTCGTTTTTATCATTATACCCGCAAAAAAAATAAAATGGCGGATTTTTAGCCAAGTTGCGGGATTTTCAAGGTAAGTTGCAGAAAGAAAAAGAAGCTTTTTCAGAGCATTGATGGCTCTCAAAAGCTTCTTTTATCAGGTAGAATTCCTGTTAACTGGAAGATATTGTGTTTTAATTGAAGAAAACTACTAAATATATTGTGCACTATGGCTGATGCATCAGTATATTTAACATAGCGATTGCAGTGTAGGCAAGCAGTGCCAAAATCGTCAGCGCTGCAATATAAACAGTAATTTTCCGTACGGTTGTCCCAAAGCGGAGGCAAAGCCAGAACAGGAACAGGCAGAGAATAATTATCGCTACATAATAATACGGGGATTGCAACAAAACAGCCATTAGACACGCCCTTTTCTTAAGAATTACCTACTATAACAAAACTGCAAACAGTGCCGGTGGGACAGTTACCTTTACCGTTTCCTTTTCCAGGCCCCGGCCAGATAGTGTACAAACTGCTCGGCGGAACGGCCGGAAAGGGCGCCGTGGCTCATCTGCCATTTCAAGGCTTCATCCCTGATTTCTTTCGGCGTGATCTGGATTTCCGGATGTCGTTTCAGCAGACCGGTCACAATCTTCATATATTCGTCGCGGTCCGGACGGAAATACCCGATGGAAATACCGAA
This sequence comes from Acidaminococcaceae bacterium, assembly GCA_017460905.1. GTDB lineage: Bacteria > Bacillota > Negativicutes > Acidaminococcales > Acidaminococcaceae > Succiniclasticum. Next base: position 6,265 of record JAFTZZ010000079.1, read on the forward strand.
GCGGTTTGCCAGGGACAGCTTTTCCTGTTCGGTATCGTTACGGTGCAGATCGTCCTGGCTGGCGTCATACCTGTCGGTCCAGGTTTCCCGTATCAGGTGCCGACGGTTGGAAGTGGCGTAGATCAGCACATTTTCCGGTTTAGGCTCCAGCCCGCCTTCGATGATGGCCTTTAAGTATTTGTATTCCAGTTCGGTCTCTTCAAAAGAAAGGTCATCCATGTAAAGGATAAAACGGTAATTGCGGTTTTTGATCTGGGCAATTACCCGGGGAAGTTCTTTGAACTGGTGCTTATAAATCTCAATCATGCGCAGGCCGTCACCGTAATACCGGTTCAGGATCGCCTTGATGCTCATGGATTTACCGGTTCCGGCGTCTCCGTAAAGCAAAACATTGTTGGCGTCTTTACCGCGGATAAAGGCTTCCGTATTCTGGATCAGCTCTTTTTTCTGCAGTTCATATCCGATCAGGTCTTCCAGCCGTGCGTCGCTGGTATGGGAAATAGGTTCCAGCAATTCTTTAGCCGGATCATGGGAGATACGGAAGGCCTTATTCAGACCGAATTTGCCGACGCCGTATTTTTTGTAAAACCCGGTAACTACCTTATAAACACCATTGGCATCTGCAGCCTGTTCAATCGCATTGCTGAGCTCCTGCACCTTTTCGCTGACGCTTTTATTGAAGATCTGTTCCTTTTTTTCTACAGCGGAAAAATTTTTGATAACGGAGAAGCAGTTCAGACCCAGTTCTTTTTCCATATAGGAAAAATCGTAATTGAACAGTTCCTTAAAGACGGCAAGGTCGTTTTTGGCAAACTGATTGACAGAGCCTTTATTGGCCCCGACTTTTTCTGAAACCAGCGTGAAGGGGGTCTCTGTCATGGCCAGCAGGAACGCCAAATAATTGTGCCACAGGTTTTTGTTAAAACCGTATTTGGTAGCAACGTCCAGCAGGCGGTGGATCTCCAGCAGGGTATCCCGAATCAGGGTTTCTTTGGAAGCGGATTTTTCTTCAAACCGCCGGCAGATATCTGCCAGGCGGTATAAAATGCAATCTTCACCCAGATTGCTGTAAATAATTAATTTTGATGTGAGATGGTACATATAAAACTGTTAACTCCTGATTGCTTATTCTTCGCCGGGAGCACGGAGGATAGCGCCTTCTGCTGCGGAGGAAACCAAAGCGGCATAACGGGCCAGATAACCGTGTTTTACTTTAGGCGGCGGGCATTTCCATTTTGCACGACGTTTTTCCAGTTCTTTTTCGGAAACTTTGAAGTTCAGTTTCCGTTTCGGGATATCGATCTCGATGATATCTCCTTCTTCTACCAGCGCGATAGGGCCGCCTTCCACCGCTTCCGGGGAAATGTGGCCGATGCAGGCGCCGCGGGTTGCGCCGGAGAAGCGTCCGTCAGTCAGCAGGGCAACTTCCTTATCCAGTCCCATACCGGCAAGTACAGACGTGGTATTCAGCATTTCGCGGAAGCCGGGGCCGCCTTTCGGTCCTTCATAACGGATAACGATAACGTCACCGGGGTTGATCTTTTTACCGCAGATTGCCTTAATAGCGTCTTCTTCGGAATTGAAGACCCGGGCCGGGCCGGAATGTACCAGCATTTCTTCTGCTACGGCGCTGGCCTTGACAACGGAGCAGTCAGGGGCAAGGTTGCCTTTTAAGATGGCGATACCGCCGGTTGTACGGTATGGGTTATCGCAGGTACGGATAACATCCGGACGGCAGATTTCAGCATCTTTGATCAACGCGCCGATGGTTTTGCCGGTAACGGTCTTGCAGGATTTAACAATAAGGCCCTTATTAGCCAGTTCGTGCATAACGGCGCTGATACCGCCGGCTTCGTTCAGGTCTGTCATATGATGGAAGCCGCCGGGGCTCAGGAATGTCAGGTACGGGGTTTTTTTGGAGATTTTGTCAAACAGTTCCAGCGGAAGTTTGATGCCTGCTTCGTGGGCGATAGCAGGGAGATGTAACGCTGTATTGGAGCTGCCGCCGATAGCCATGTCCACGGTGATGGCATTTTTAAAGGAGTTAAGGGTTACAAAATCTCTGGGCAGCATCTGCTCTTTTACCATACGGACAACGGTTTCGCCGCATTTTTTAGCCAGGCGGGCGCGTTCTCCCTGATAAGCGGCAGGGATGGTGCCGTTGCCGGGCAGGGCCAGACCGAGGACTTCAGACAGGCAGTTCATGGTATTGGCGGTGAACAGGCCGGCGCAGCTGCCGCAGCCGGGGCAGGCGGCTTTTTCCACACAGGTGAGTTCTTCTTTATTGATTTTACCGGCTTCAAAGCGTCCGGCAGCCTCAAAAGCGGTGGAAATACTGATATCTTTACCGTTCAGCCGGCCAGGAAGCATGGGACCGCCGCTGCAGACAACAGCTGGAATGTTCATGCGCAGGGCTGCCATTAACATACCGGGAACGATCTTGTCGCAGTTGGGGATCAAGACCATGCCGTCAAACGCATGGCCGTTGATCAGCGCTTCAATGCTGTCGGCGATCAGTTCGCGGCTGACCAGGGGATATTTCATGCCTTCATGGCCCATGGCAATACCGTCGCATACGCCGATGGCGGGAACTTCTACGGGAACGCCGCCTGCGGCTAAAACACCGTATTTAACCATTTTGGCCTGGTCGTCCAGATGTGAATGGCCGGGAATAATTTCGCTTTGCGCATTGACTACTGCAATTAAAGGTTTTTTCAAATCTTCGTCAGAAAAACCTAAAGCATAGAAACAGGAACGGTGGGCTGCACGGGTAGAGCCCTTTTTGACTAAATCGCTTCGCATGTGAAAACCTCTTTCCTTTATAAAAAATAATAAATAAAAAATTATAAAATTTTATCTTCGTTCTTTACACGAAGATATATAAAATATTTTAATGCTTTGATAAGTATGTTGTCAATAAAACGAAATTAGTAATTAAAAGAATGCAGTGCATAGCTGCAGTAAAGTGTTAAATGCGTTACACAGTGAAAGAAAGCTTGTTACCGGCCAAAGAATATATTATAATAAGCAGTAAGAAATCGTCTTGACGGGACAGATATAATATGCAGTCATTATCAAAAGAGGAGGGATGAAAATGGCTGATAAATTAAATTATATCGAACAGGAAGTACGTAATTATCTCATTGAAAAATCCTGGGAACGCCTGCAAAATGGCTGGACGACATCGGATCCGCAGGAACTGGCCGACCAGCTGTTCAGGGAAGATATCGCAAGGGGCGCGTTGGACTGGGATATGCTGCGCTGTGATAATGATGCGCTGCAGGTCATTCGCGAGGATATGGACTGGATTCAGGAAGCGGTTAAAGGGACTGCGTTGGAAGCCTGCGCGTCCAGAGAACAAATAGAGGCAGGGCCATGTAAATTTACGGTGGAACTATATCGTCAGGTTGCGGCTTCTTTATTTGGCAGGATTCCGCTGTTTGCCGATCTTTCCAAAGTTGATAAAACTTATAAGAAAGAAACGGAACTGGCGCGGGAGCTGCGGGCGCTGGCACCGGTCATTAGAGAGGATGAAGGCTGATGATAACAATAGAGGATGTTAAGAACTGGCTGGATACAAATAATATAGGATATGAAGTTATGATTGATACTGCTACGCGTAACGAAGTATATGTTTTAAACCATTATTCGGAAGCGGCGGGAATTGATTATAAAGGCGTCATTGCTGTTCCTCCGGGACATTTCATGATGATCAAGGTAGTTGGGGCAGACCTGAGCAAATACCACCCGCGTAAATGCCTGGCAGTACTGCAGCAGTTTAACGGCCTGCTGAATCGGCGTAAAACAGCTGACAGTTACAATTATAATGTAGAAGGAAAAAACCTGATTATTGTTTTCTGGCCGGAAAACACAACGATTGAAAGCGTGCAGCATTACCTTGATTTTGGCTTTGACCGGCTGGATTTCATGTACCGGAATCTGGAAAAACTGGAAATTGCAGATTAAGCGGCATATAAATCGCCGCAGCGCGTATTTAAGGGTTGACAAACATCTTAATTTCAGTTATTATTATCAAGTAACACAAATGGTCCACTAGCTCAGCTGGCAGAGCAACTGACTCTTAATCAGTGGGTCCGGGGTTCGAGCCCCCGGTGGATCACCATGTGGGCGCTTAGCTCAGCTGGGAGAGCGTCTGCCTTACAAGCAGAATGTCAGCGGTTCGATCCCGTTAGCGCCCACCATTTTTTTATATATGCACGGCCCGGTGGTTCAGTTGGTTAGAATGCCGCCCTGTCACGGCGGAGGTCACGAGTTCGAGTCTCGTCCGGGTCGCCATTATGCCTCGGTAGCTCAGTTGGTAGAGCAAGGGACTGAAAATCCCTGTGTCCACAGTTCGATTCTGTGCTGAGGCACCACTTTGAAAATATTTACCCACGGAGATATTCGCCGTGGGTAATTTTCTATCGGAAAAGAAGGTGTCATGATTTTGTTTCCTGGCGGAGAGAGTACAACTACTTCCCTTATTTTTATTTGGGGTATAATTTTAATTTGCAGTATCCGCGGCTGCTACCGTAATTTTCAGACGGGAGATAAGGCCTGGGGAACTGCTTTCGGCGTGCTGATTCCCGCATCGGCTTATTTTCTGGCAGATCTGCTGGGACTTTTGCCGGCGGGAGCGCCTCACGTGTTCATGTAAAGAATTGTAAGTTGATACGATTTTTGTATCTGTAAAAACACTTGACAAGAGATTGAAAATCAGATAAAATAAAATCGGTTAGCGAGCGCTAACCGATTTTAAGCCTTTGTCGTTAGCGAAGGCTAACCTTTTCTGATGATTCCTCTTCAACTTTTTTGTTTTGTGGAATCTGTTTGCAAAAACATTATGCGGATTTACACTATTTTGCTGTAATGTAAATCCGCATGAAAAGATTCCGTTGTTTTCTTTTGTATGCGGTTGGATATGTTCCAACCGTTTTTTTATTGTATCTTAATACCGCCAGAATGCGAAAGGCAAGCGCTATTCTTTATTTATTGCCGCACAGCCTTCAGTATAAATCAAGCGGGACCAGTGTGCGTATACCTTCTGATGTATAAACATCTTCTGCTTTTACGCGGAAAACTTCTTTTAACAGGTTTACCGTGATTACCTCAGACGGGTTCCCACTTGTGACTAACGCGCCTTTTTTCATTACGATCACATGATGGGCGAACTGGACTGCCTGATTCAGATCATGAAGCACCAGCGCAACTGTCAGTCCTAACTCACGGTTTAAACGGTCCAGTAATTTCATAACTTCCAGCTGATGGCAGATATCCAGATATGTAGTAGGTTCGTCCAGTAAAAGAACCTGCGGTTTCTGGGCAAGCGCCATGGCAATCCAGGCCCGTTGCCGTTCGCCGCCGGACAGGGTCTGCAGGATACGGTTCTGATAATCTGTCAGGCTTGTTTCTTCCAATGCCCATTCGATACATTCCTGGTCTTCTTTTGTTGCTTTGCCAAAGAAACTGCGATAGGGAAAGCGTCCCATGGAAACCAGATCGCGGACGGTCAGGTCTGCCGGTGCCTGTGGGGACTGTGTCAGGATAGCCAGTTTCTGTGCAAATTCTTTGTATCCGTAGTCCCGGACATTTTTTCCCAACAGCGTAATTGTACCGGCTGAGATAGGATTGATGCGGCAGACAGCTTTCAATGTCGTGCTTTTTCCGCAGCCGTTCGGGCCTATGATAGCGGTTATTTTTCCTTTGGGAATATCAGCATCCATATGACTGACGATAGTCTTGCCGGCAAGGGTTACCTGCAGATTTCTAACTTCTATCATATTATCCATCATAACTCCCTCCTTAGCAGGAACAGGAAGAAAGGCGCGCCAATGAAGGCCATGATGATACCTACCGGCAGTTCGATAGGCGCAAATGCTACGCGGGCAAAGGTATCGCTGAAGGTTATGATAGCAATACCCAGCAGGGCAGCGCCAGGGATAAGGAATCGATAGTCTGAACCCAGTATCAGGCGGGCTACATGGGGGATTACCAGCCCGACGAAGCCTAAAAGGCCGGCTACACTGACAGCGCTGGCTGCCAGCAGCGCGGCGATTGCCGTCAGGACGATGCGCGTTATTTCCACGTTTACGCCCAGTCCTTTGGCCATTTCGTCGCCCAACTGTAAAATGTTCAGATAATGGGAGCTGACAAGAGCCAGTATCAGGCCGATAACGGCATAAGGAACGATAATATTTACATGGGGCCAGCTGCGGGCGGCGAGTCCGCCGACCATCCACATCAGGGCGCCGTTAACACGGTCGCTGTAAAACACCAGCAGGCCGGAGATGCCGGCGCTTAGAAAAGCGGAAACAGCGACGCCTGCCAGAATGATGCGCACAGGTTTGATACCGTTTTTCCAGGCCAGAATGTAAATGGCAATGGCAGCCAGCATAGCGCCTATAAATGCTACCGGTGTGATGAGATACTCCAGTGCGGGGAACAGGATCATAATGGCAATACCGGCGATACCTGCACCGGACGAAATACCGATGATATGTGGATCAGCCAGGGGATTGCGCATCACTGCCTGCAGGATGGAACCGGACAGCGCGAGGTTCAGGCCCACCATGGCGCCTACGATGGTGCGGGGCAGGCGGATATTCCAAATAATCTGATCCTGCGGTGTCGCTTTGGGGTGCAGTAAAATTTCAATCACCTGGGCAACGGATATGTCGGCAGCGCCTAACGCAATGGACATAAGACAGCCGGTTACAGCCAGTACAGTAAAAATGAGAAGCATCACAATACGCCAGACCCTGCGGTCGATGCCGTAACGTTCGGCCCGTTCGGATACGTCCGGCAATTTTTCAGCCATAGTAATTTCCTCCGGTTATTTAAAGGTTTCAGGGAATACGTCTTTTGCCATGTATTCTACCGCTTCCGGGTAACGAAGGCCGGGAGTCAGCAGGAAAAGTTCTTCCGGCAGTATAAAAACCTTATTGTTTTTAACAGCGGTTAATGCAGCATAGGCAGGATTTCCCTGCACGTCTGCCTTCAAACGTTTTTCAATTTTATCCTTAGCGCCCATGGAGGTGATAAAAATGATATCCGGATCTTTTTCTACCAGCACTTCTATGCTGTAAGGCGCTTTTTCAGGCTTTCCCTGAATCGCTGTGGATCCCTGTGCCACGTTGATGAAGCCCAGCTTTTGCGCCACATTTCCGGCAATGCTGTTTTCCAGTTCTACCGTAACCGTGGAGGGTGTGGCATGAAGGATTACTATCTTTTTCTTTTGGTCTTTTGGTATTTTGGCCACGGTGGATGCGATTTTGGCATCCATTTCTTTTGCCAGTTTTTCCGCTTCTGCAGCCTTGCCGTAAGCTTTGCCCACGATACCGATTGCCTTTTTTGTGTCTTCAATGGTCTTGGGCTGCAGCACGATGGCGTTGATGTTGTTGGTTTCTAACATTTTTATAAATTTCTGATAGAGTTGCGCATTGATAAAGACCAGATCCGGTTTCAGTCCTACCACTTTTTCCATGTTAATGTTAAAAACATGTCCAACGTCTTCGACATTTTTCATAGAAGCAGGAATTTCCGATTCGTGAGTAGAGGAAGGCCGGCCAACTACAGTTCCGCCCACCGCGTCTACATATTTTAAAATTGAAGGTACCATGACAACGACCCGTTCCGGTTTTTTAGGCAGCGTAACCTTTCGGTTTTCTGCGTCGGTAATTTCCGCAAAGCTGACTGCCGCTGTCTGTGTCTGCTTATTGCCTGCGTTGGTGGCCGCGTTGTCCGGTTTGCAGCCAAAGGCGGAAAATACCAGCATGCAGGTCATTACGGAATAGAATATCAATTTTCTCATGTTTTGCACCGCTTTCTGTATAGGAATTTTTATTGCCGAAGTTTTACAAAGGCGTTACCGCCGATGAAAAACACTATGACGAGATAGAGCAAAAGAATGGCTACAGACCAGAGGGAAACTTCACTGCCGCTGCTGAGCCCGCGCAGCAGGTAACTGGTGTGGGTGAGCGGCAGGCATTCGATAAAGACCCGCAACGCATCCGGAAGTGCTCTTGTAGAAAAGAATGTGCCGCATAAAAAGGACATGGGCAACAGAATGTAAGTGTTTACCTGTCCCATCTGTTCATAGGTACTGAGGAACATGGCTGCGGCGAAGCCGATTTCGGCAAAGATGGCGCAGTTAAGGATCAGTACCAGTAAAAACAGGGGCGTAATGGTAAAATGCGCGCCGAAGGCAAAGGCAAGAACAAGAATAATGGCGGAAGATATCATTCCGCGCAGCACGGCGGCCAGCACTTTGCCGATTACATAGGCGTAAGGGCGGATGGGGGCAATGATGTATTCTTCAATACTTTTATGATACACCCGTTCCGCGTGCACCGGCGTAACGCTGTTGAAGCTGATGTTCATGGAGTTCAGGGCCAAAATGCCCGGTACCAGGAAGTCAATGTACGAAGCGCCGCTGGCGGTCTGGATGCTGCGTCCCAGGCCCCAGCCGAAGGCAACGAGATATAACAGCGGCGCAACCATGCGGGATATTATGAAGGCGGTCATGCGGTGCTTCAGCACGACCCAGTCGCGCCAGAAAACGGTCCAGATGTCTTGCAGCATCAGAGTCCCTCCTTCCTGCCCGTCAGTTCAATGAAGATGTCCTCCAAATTGGATTTGCGGATGGAAGCCGTTGTTTCCAGTGAGCCGATGAAGGTACGCGCTTCTTCGCGGGAATCGAAAAAACGAAATTCCCGATGCACGTCTTCCCGCCATTCTACAACGTAACGGCCCAGCCGGGAAATGAAATTTTGGGGTGTATCCACATCAATGAGACGGCCTTTATTCATGATGGCCACCCGGTCGCAGAGTTCTTCCGCTTCTTCGATGTAATGGGTGGTGATCAGGACGGTTGCGCCATCGTTGGCCAGCTTACGAACCAGTTCCCAGATGCGCCAGCGAACCTGGGGATCCAGCGCCACGGTAGGCTCGTCCAAAAATAAAATTTCAGGACGGTGGATCAGTGCCCGGGCAATGAGCAGGCGACGTTTCATGCCGCCGGAAAGCTGTCGGACGCCATCGTTGATGACGCCCTGTAATTCCACATACTCCAGCAGCTCACTGATTCTTGCCCGGCGTTCGGCTGCATCCATGTGGTACAGTCTGGCGTGCAGCTCCAAATTTTCTCCTACGGTCAGATCCTGATCAAAATTCAGGTTTTGCGGCACGACGCCGATCATCTGCTTAATGGCCCGCACGTCATCCAGATCGCTAATCCGTTTGCCGTCGTAAATAATCTCGCCGCTGGTTGGGCGCGAGAGCATGGTCAGCATTCGGATGGTGGTAGTCTTGCCTGCGCCGTTGGGCCCCAGCAGGCCGAAAATTTCACCGGTACCGATGGTCAGGGACAGGTTTTCCACGGCGACTTTTTCTGCCGTTTTATTTTGCGTATCTTTATGGGGAAATGTTTTCCGCAGATTTTTAACTTCAATCATACACTGCATTTCCTTTCGTGTGCTGAAACGCTGAAGATTTTTCTGTGCCCAGCACACTGTTTTATAAATGTAATTTTATCCTATCCGCTCATTTTCCGCCAGATGTGAAGCAGGCTGTCTTCGGAAAGTTTATCAATTTTGAAATAAGACGCTTCCATTTTGCGTGCCAGTTTTTTTGCAAGCCCCAGCTTGACGAAACCGTTCTCGGTATCAATTACCGCGATGGGGATGTTCCGCTTGCCGATGCGTTCCGCCTCGGTCATGGCATCACCCACCGCATCAGAACTGTTTTCCAACGGTGTGGTGGCGTGGCCGTCTGTAATGAGGATCAACACAGGATCCTGCAGGGGATCCTGCCGGTACAGCATGTCCAGTACATCTTCCGCTTTGGACAGGCCTTTGGCCAAAGGCGTTTTTCCACCGGTGGGCATGGCTGCCAGTTTTTTCTGGGCAAAATCCACACTTTTTGTTACCGGCAGCAACACTTCCGCCTGATTTTTCCGGAAGGCGATCATACCCACCCGGTCGCGCTTCTGATAGGCTTCCAGCAAAATTTTCAGGATGACACCCTTCACGGTCTTCATACGTTCCCGGGCGCCCATGGAGCCACTGGCGTCCACGGCAAAGAGGAAAATATTGCCTGTGCGTTTTTCGCGGATTTTTGTCCGGATATCTTCTTCCTTAATGACCAGGGCGCAGCCATTGGACTCCCGCCATTTCTGGTACGGGGCCGCTGCCCGCAGGGTGGCGTCGAAAGCAATATCGGACGATTTGGTGTGAGGAATCTCGGCCCTGACATAACGCCCCTGCCGTTCATCGGTACGGGTAGCGCTGCGTTTGCCGCTGCCTTTGCGTTTCTGCTTTCCTTTTACCGGTTCAACCCAGACAGGAGGCAGTTTTACCCGCATGTCCGCGGCATCGACACGATCGTCGCTGCCTGCGTTGGGGTTAGCCATGGTTTCGTCTTCCCGGTGGTCTTCCGGGTTGCCTTCATGGGCTTCCGTATCGGTTTCATCCGGTTCCGGTGCGTCGGGCATGGAGAACAGTTCTTCCGAATCGTTTTCTGGCGGCTGCTGGTTTTGCTGTTGTTCCTTCGGTTCCTGCTGTTCCTGTTGGGCGGGTTCCGGGGACTGTTCCGGCGGCAGCTCGCGCATGCGGTGGGGCAGCACAAATTCCGCGGCCTTTTCCAAATCCTTGGGCAGCACGTACTTCCGTCCGGCTAACGCTGCTTCGGCCCGGGCTGCTTCCATTAAATAAATATCCGCCCGGTGCCCGGCCACATTGGCTTTCAACGTATAGACAGAAGTGAGCCGGATCATGGCGTCAGACACTTCCACGTCAGGCAACAGCGCCCGGGCGTCGGCGATTTTTTTCGCCAGCCAGGCTGTTTCGTCCGCCCATTTTGCACGAAAAGCATCGCCGTTTTTTTCAAATTCCGTAACCCGGCGGACGATTTCCATCCGGGCTTCTTCGTCGGTTTCCGAGTCCACCGACACGAACAGCCCGAAGCGGTCCAGGGCGGAAGAGGAAAGGGTTCCACTCTCCGGCGCCATGACCGCCAGCACTGTGTACTTTGTATCTCTGCGCTCTGAAAGACCGTCCCGTTCAAGCTGGTATCCGCCTGCTTCTTCGATGTTCAGTATGGCGGATAAAATATCGTCCCGCAAAAGGTTGGCATCGTCGAGATAGACTACGCCGTTGTCCGCCTCATCGATAAGGCCGGGCTGAAGCTGACGTTTGCCATGCTTTACTGCCGCTTCGGCATCAATGGAACCGTACAGCCTGTCTTCCGTAACGCTTATGGGAACTTCAATCCAGGGGGCGTCGAACAATTCCCTGGCGCCCCGCAGCAGGGTTGATTTCCCGGTTCCTTTTTCACCGCTTACCAAGACTCCGCCTGCGTGTGGATTGACAAGGGCCAGCAGCACAGCTTCCTTGGCCTTTTCCAAACCGCAGACGGCGGCAAACGGATAACCGTTCCGTTTCATCCGTCGATCACCTTATCCACATTTTCCCAATCCAGTTTCTGTTCTTCGAACGGACGGCGCCGCATACGGTGGGGCAGCGCCAGATGAGCAGCTTCCCGCAGGTCTTCCTTGGTCACTTCGGTGTGGCCGGCTACGGCGGCCAAGGTTTCTGCCGTCTTGATCAGCACAATGTCGGCCCGATGGCCGTCAACGCCCAAAGTAATGGAAATCTGGGCGGCTGTGCGTAAAATTTCATTGGACGCAGTCACCTGGGGCAGCAGTTTCATGGCCCGCTGGATGCGGCGGACTTCGTTCTGCTGTTCTTCTTCCCATTTTTTAATACATGCTTCCGGATCGTCTTCGTATTCCAGACGGCGTTTGATAACTTCCGCCCGTTTGTCCAGATCCTTTTCGCCGGCTACATACACGGAAAGGGCAAAACGGTCCAGCAGCTGAGGCCGGATGTCGCCTTCTTCCGGGTTCATGGTGCCAACGAGAGAGAAGCGGGCAGGGTGGGAATAGGAAATGCCTTCCCGTTCTACCGTATTGATGCCCATGGCGGCGGAATCCAGCAGCACGTCTACAACGTGATCGTCCAGCAGATTGATTTCGTCTACATATAAAATGTTCCGGTTGGCATCGGCCAGGATACCGGTTTCAAAAGAACGTTTCCCTTCCTTGATGGCGGCTTCGATATCTAGTGTACCCACCACGCGGTCTTCGGTAGCGCTGACAGGCAGCTCCACAACCTTCATGGGAAGTTCTTCGATTTCCGGCGCTGCATTATCATATTTTTCGTGGCATTCGTCGCACCAGTTGGATTTATCGTTGGGATCGTCATGGAACTTGCAGCCTTTGATGCACAGACGGGGCGGCAACAGGTCTGCCAGCGCCCGCACCGCAGTGGACTTGGCCGTGCCCTTTTCGCCCTGGATCAGCACGCCGCCCAGACGTGGATTGACCACGTTCAGTACAAGCGCTTTTTTCATTTCTTCCTGCCCGATGATGGCGGTAAACGGAAAGGTTCCCTGCCGTTTCATAATAATATCATCCTCCTGATAATTATTTCTTATATAATTTACTCTTCATCGTCTTCTTCAATTTCGCCTTCTACGGAAAGATACAGCTCCTGCAGTTTTTCTTTTGTTTCGTCGTCGGCGTTCCACATCTGCCGCTGTTCTGCTTCCAGAAGGGTTTCCGCAATATTCTGCAGAGCCCAGGGATTCACTTTTTTCATCCACTGCTGCACCTTCGGGTCGAACGCGTATTTTTGCGCATAATCGTTGTACATCCAGTCTTCCATGACATTGCTGGTAGCGTCCCATTGAAAGCTGATGTTCAGCCGGTTGGCCATATCCATGGCGCCTTTGTAACCGTGCTGCATGAGTCCTTCGATGTACTTGGGATTCAGGGATTCTGTGCGCACTACCCGCTGCATTTCTTCCGCAACGGTGCGCATCTTCGGTGCCCCGCGGTTGGCGCTGTCGCCCACGTAGGAAACCGGTTCTTTATTACCAAAGCTCTTGACCGCGGCAATCATGCCGCCGTGGAAACCGTTGTAGTCGTCGGAACTCAGAATGTTCATGTCATGACTGTCTTCGTTTTTTACGGTGAGTTCCATATTGGCCAGACGTTTCTTAAACAGCTCCGGCTGGTATTCGCCCCTCCGTCCGCCGCCGAAAGCATGACCGCCCCAGCGGACATACACATCGGCCAGATCTTTTTCCGATTCCCAGTTTTTGGAATCCAGCACGATGTTGATGCCGGAGCCGTAGGTTCCCGGAGCGTCGCCGAACACGCGGAAGGCAGCGTTGCGCCAGGCGTCGTCGGCAGAAGCGCCGCCTTTTTCCAGCAGCCTGCTTTCTTCCCGGATATGTTTGCGCACAAAGTTGTCGTCATCGGATTCGTCTAATTTTGCGGCCATCAGCACCGCATTGTCCATCAATTCTGCCAGATGGGGCAGGGTATCCCGGAAAAGGCCGCTGATACGCGCCGTCACGTCGATACGGGGACGCTTGAGTTCTTCCAGCGGAATTACTTCCAGTCCGGTTACGCGCAGGCTGCCCTTTTGCCAGACGGGCTTGATGCCCAGCAGGTACAGGAATTCCGCAATGTCCTGGCCGCTGCTGCGCATGTTGGGGCCGGACCAAAGGACCATGCCGATGTTTTCCGGATACTTGCCTTCGTCGCCGATATATTTTTCAATCATGCGGTCGCCCAGTTTTTTGCCGGCAATCCAGCCTGCCTGGGAAGGCAGGGCCCGGGGATCGACGCCGTAAAAATTCCGGCCGGAAGGCAGCAGATCTACGCCGCCGGCGCTGGGGGAACCGGAAGGTCCCGGCGGAACGTAACGGCCGGCCAGGGCTGCCAGGGTGTGTTCCATTTCATTGGCGGCAGCCATCAGCCGCGGATAAATCTCTTCCACAATATAATTGGCAAGCGCAGCGATTTTCCTCTGCCACTCTTCCGGCCCTTCGGTGACCGGAGGCTGTTTTAATAGTTCTTCCGCTGCTTCTTTTGAAAAATCTTTAGCGGCAAGAGCGGCAATGAATTCGCGGCTTTCGCTGCGCACCTTCCGTAAAATTTCGCCGCCGGTAAGCTGCAGCGTTTCGTTCAGGGCAGAAGGATTTTTTTCGGTCTCTTCAAAATTGATACCGTATTTTTCTCCCCACAGGTTATACAGGGCAGGGACCGGACCGTTGGAAAGACGCAGCAGGTGCATTACTTCGCCGGTGAGTATGTCGCCTTCCGGCGGCTGGCCCAGCACATGGAGCCCTACATGGATCTCGCTGTCTTGCAGTTCTTCAATGTATTCGTGTATTCTGGCGAGGTATTCGCTGAACGGTTTTGTTTCATCCCGGGTAACCGCTTCATCCAGCTTGGCGTTTTTCGCCAGCTCAAGAATTTTTTCTTCCAAAGCAGCCGCCTGTTCGGAATCTTCTTTCTGGAAATGGCTGTACTCGTCTGCCATTTTTTCCAGCTCGGCCAGTTCGTCAAAAGCGCCGGCCTCTGCTACCGGAGCGGGCAGGTACCCGATCAGGCAGGCGCTGCCTCTGCGTTTGGCAATGACGCCTTCACCGGAAATTGTCATCAGGTACGGATAGATGTTAGGCAAGGAACCCAGGGCGATGTCCGGATAACAGGAACGGCTCAGGCCGGTGGCTTTTCCCGGCAGCCATTCCAGGTTGCCGTGGGTGCCCAGGTGGATGACCGCGTCTGCCTTAAAAACTTCCCGCAGCCAGTAATAGAACGCCAGATACTGGTGGGTGGGAGCGATGGAAGGATCGTGATAGGCCCGGGCCGGATCCATGCCGTACTGCCGCGCGGGCTGCACTGTCATAAAAATATTGCCGTTCATGGTGCCGGGAATCAGGATATTTCCTTCATCCGAAAGCATAATGCTGCCCGGCGCTTCTCCCCACTGGTCGATCATTTTCTGCCGTGCGTCTTCCGGCAGCGTGTTGAAAAATTCCGTGTATTCCCCTGCGGCAAGCTTCTGGCATTCTTCCGCCTGTTTATCGGTCAGAAGACTCAGGTCGTTGGTAGCGTGGGAGGTCATTATTTTTATAAATTCTTCTGCGGAAGCAGGCAGGAAATCAATTTTATACCCCTCTGCCTGCATGCGCTTCAGCAACCGGGTGGCGCTTTCCATGGAATCCAGTCCGGACGCGCTGCCGATATTATAATTTTTGGGCGGATAATTATGGAAAATCAAAGCAATCTTCTTGTCTTCGTTCCGCAGCCGGTACAGCCGGGCCCATTTTTTGGCTTTGGCTACCATGGACGCAGTGCGTTCCGGCAGGGGAATGTATTCAATGGCGCCGTCGGCCTGCACCTGCCGTCCTGCAATGGGAATGCCGTGCAGGGCGCCGTCAAATTCCGGCAGTGCCACGGCGATGGAAGTCTCTACCGCGTTCAGGCCTTCGGGGTTGTTGCGCCAGTCTTCTTCCGTAGTCAGCAGGGTGTAAGCGGTTAAAACCGGCACCCCCAGCGTTTCCAGTTCGTCCACGGTAAGGCTGCCGTTCCCTACATGGGAAAACTTCATGGCGCTGACAATGGTGTCCACCACGGTTTTGCCGTCCCGGGTAAAGAAGTCGGCGAAGACTTTACGGATACTGGGCATTCCCAGGGACTCGTCCGGCATCTGGTTGGTGAAAACGGCAATCACGTTACAGCCGTTTTTCTCTGCTTCGCGAATAAACGCCGTGGGGTAAGCCAGGTCTTCCCAGATCCATTCTTCCCGGTAGAACAGAAGGCCCAGGGTGGGTTGTTCCGGTTTGCAGTACGCAGCCTGATAGGCAGCCAGGTCCGTCATATACCCGTCCGGCATGTCCGGGTGGTAGATGCCGGCCCAGCAGCGGGGCTTTGGTTCTACCGGGAGGGAGATGGAAGCGTCTGCGGTGTGGGAGGCATACAGCCAGAAGTTCCGGAAATTTTCCGTGCCGCCGTAAAAGGTGTAGCCTTTCAGCCGTGCGGCAATTTCTTTTTCCACACCTTCGCCTTCGCCGACAGTGGAAGATTCCACAGCGTCCAGCATGTAGGGAATATGGTTTGCTTCCAGAAATTCGCGGCAGGAGCCCCAAAATTTGGATTTGAAAACGTTATTGAAGAAACGGGCGACTACGAGGCTGCTGCCCCGCAGCTTGCGTTCCCATACGTAGTTCCATTCGCTGGATCCTTCCAGTTTGACGGCCATGCACAGGTCGGAAATGATTCCTTCATCCTGCAGCTGCAGGCAGGCATTTTTCATGCCGGCATAGCGGCGGCTGTCGTTAGTCAGGTAAATAATTTTTATATCCATTTGGGGGATGAATCCTCCTTTCGTAATTAGAAATGTATAATACAGGGTTCGCCGGTATCTTTAAATCAGAAATTTGTTGATATTGATTTTTATTAATTATACAGTAGGTTTAGTTATTAGTAAATGTAGTTTATTTGCATACTTTCCGTATTTTCGCTATAATTAAAAAAATATTTAAGTTGTTAAGAAACAGGGGTGCATAAATTTGCAAAAGCTGTTATTGATTCTTCTGATAATTTGTATATCAGTGTTGTCCGTTTTTGGCTGTAAGCCGGACAATGCGGCAACCAACGCCGGAACAGAACAACACCAAATTTCCGCAAAAGTTTTTGCAGAAATCACTGACGATGAAAATCGTAAGGTAACACTTGCTAAAAAACCGGAACGCGTCATTGTTATGGTGCCTTCCGTTTTGAATTATGTTGATGCTGTAGGTGGAAGTGTAGTTGGCCGTCCTTCCTCCAGCAAGTTCATAGAAATTCCTGCATCTATGCAGAATGTGGAAGATGTGGGGCATGTGTCCAATATCAATATAGAAAAAGTTGTCGGTCTGAAGCCGGATCTGATATTCATAAATGCGCAGCTGTATCGAAAGTTCGGTAAAATGCTGGACGAAAACCATATTAGCGCAATCGTATTACAGCCCAAAAGCTATGAAGAAACAAAAAAAGCAATTGCAACAGTGGGCAGGGTTTACGGAAAAACGAAAGAAGCTGATTTAAAATTAAAGGAAATGGACAGTCGGGTGAACGCGATTCTGTCTAAAGTGCCGGAAAATCATGATAAACGAATCGTAATCCTGCACGCAAGTGTTTCAACCGTTACGGTTGAACTGGAAACCAGTATTGCAGGCGGTATCGCTAAAAAATTAGGTCTGATTAATGTTTCTGCCGGAATCCCGGCTATACACGGAAGACCTGAAAAAGCGCCTTACAGCATGGAAAGCCTGGTTGAGCAAGACCCGGACATCATCTTCATTACGACTTTGGGAGCTAAAGAGAAAATTGAAAAACGCCTGCAGGCCGATGTAAAGAACAATCCGGCCTATGGGGCGCTGAAAGCGGCAAGAAATAAAAGGGTTTACGCTCTTCCGGAGACGCTGTTCATGCTTGCTCCGGGACTTCGTTATCCGGAGGCGATGGAGATGATGGCGAAAGACGCTTTCCCGGAAAGCTTTAAATGAGCTGCAACATTGCCGACCTGCGGGGTGAAGCAGGGGAAAATGAAGGAATAATAAAAAAGGACGCATAAAAGCGTCCTTTTTTAAATTAAATCGAAGATAATCTATCAGTGGTTCATGCCGCCGGTTTTGCCTTCTTCGGCGCCTTCCAGCGCGTTCCAGCTTTCCAGGGCGCGTTCAACGAACAGCTTGCGAACTGCTTCGTTTTCGCCCAAACCATGGATGTACGGGGTAACTTTGAAGCCTTCGTTCTGAAGGATTACTTTATGGGAATCTTCTTCATCGCCAGCCATGTCATTGTTGGCATGGTCGCCGGCAACCATCATCATCGGCATCAGGGTTACGTTTTTAACTTTGTCTGCTTTCAGTTTCGGAATTACGTCTTCCAGGGAAGGCCAGCCTTCTACGCTGTAAATATGGATGTTGCCCTTTTCCAGGCCGTTGAAGCGATCCTGTGCTACGGAGTAATAGGCATTGGCCGGATGGGGAGTGCCATGAGCCATAACTAATACAGCGTCAGCTTTGCCCAATTTCGGGAACTGGGTGGAGAACGCTTCCGCGAACTCTTTTACGTCGTCAGCCTGTTCTTCCTGGCCCTGCCAGTACAGCAGCGGGGTACCCATGGTCATTTTCTTGAACTGGTCGCGGTACAGACGGTAAATCGCGGTGTCATAATCGTATTCCATACCGGGGATTACGTCCAGGGTAGCCAGGGCTACGCGGGTGTAACCTTCAGCCTTTAACTGTTCCAGTGCTTTTTCCGGGGTCGGGATATCCAGGCCTTCGTTGGCTTTTACGCGGTCAACGATGATGTGGGAGGTATAAGCGGTAACTACTTTTACGTTGGGCAGTGCTTTCTGGATGGCTGCAACAGTCGG
>JAFTZZ010000080.1 GCA_017460905.1 Acidaminococcaceae bacterium
CCCGCGGGCTGAAGGCGCTGGCCCGGGAGCTGAACGTGCCGGTACTGGCGCTTTCCCAGCTAAGCCGGAGCGTGGAGGCGCGGCAGGTAAAGAAGCCGATGCTGTCCGATCTGCGGGAATCCGGTTCGCTGGAGCAGGACGCGGATATCGTTATGTTCCTGTACCGGGAAGACTACTATAAAGGGGCGGACGAAGCGCCGACCAATATCACCGAGTTGATTGTGGCCAAGCATCGTAACGGTCCGACAGGCCGGGTCAACCTGTTCTTCAAGAGCGAATGCACGAGATTCAGGGACCTGTCCAAACGGGAAGACGGCGGTACGGGCAGCCGCTGACGGCCTGTGCAGATAAACAAGTTATCAAAAATTTTTATAAGACATATAAAAATTTATTATAAATAAATTATTTTGCAGCTGCGGAAGCAGAAGGGGGACAACAAGATGATTCCAAGATACACGCGTCCTGAAATGGAGAAGATCTGGAATGAACGGAACGAATGGCAGACGATGCTGGATGTGGAGATCGCTGCCTGCGAAGCCAATGCGGAGCTGGGACGTATTCCCAAGGAAGCCGTAGAGGTCATCAAAGCCAAGGCAAATTTTGATGTGGACCGCATCCACGAGATCGACCGGGAGATCAACCATGATATTATCGCGTTCCTGTCGGCGGTGGCGGAATATGTAGGCGACGAAGCCAAATATATCCACATGGGCCTGACCTCTACCGATGTGAAGGACACCGGCCTGAACGTGCAGGTAAAACAGGCTTCGGATGTGATCCTGAAGGATCTGGAAAAACTGGCGGAGGTGCTGAAACGCCGCGCCGTTGAATTTAAATATGTGCCCACCATCGGCCGTACCCACGGCGTGCATGCGGAACCGACCACCTTCGGCCTGAAGCTGCTGCTCTGGTACAGCGAGACGCTGCGCAACATCGAACGCATGCAACGGGCCGCGGAAAATATGTGCGTAGGCAAGCTGTCCGGCGCTGTCGGCACCTATGCGGATATTGATCCGTATGTGGAAGAATATGTCTGCAATAAATTAGGATTAAAAGTGGAATCCGTCGCCACCCAGGTGGTGCAGCGGGATCACCATGCGGAATACATCGCCACGCTGGGCGTCATCGCCGGAACGCTGTCCCAGATGGCGCTGGAAGTGCGTCACTTACAACGTACCGAAGTGCGGGAAGCGGAAGAATATTTCAGCCCGAAACAGAAAGGCTCCTCCGCCATGCCCCATAAACGGAACCCGGTCCGCAGCGAACGGATCTGCGGCATGGCCCGCTTAGTCCAGGGTTACGTGCTGCCTGCCTTTGAAAACATTCCCCTGTGGCATGAACGGGATATTTCCCATTCTTCCGTAGAACGGGTGATGCTGCCGGACGCTACCACGGCGCTGGATTATATCCTGAACGAGACCATCAACCTGATCGACCGTCTGCTGGTGTATCCGGAAAAGATGCTGGAAGACCTGAACATGACCGGCGGCCTGATCTACAGCCCCCGGGTGCTGCTGGCCCTGGTTGCCAAAGGCGCCTTCCGGGATACGGCCTACCGCTGGGTACAGCGCAATGCCATGAAACGCTGGCTGCAGGGCGAGGACTTCTATGAAAACCTCTGCAAGGACGAGGATGTACGGAAGTACCTGACGCCGGAAGAGATTAAAGAGTGCTTCGACTATAAACCGATGCTGGTGCATGTAGATAAAATTTTTGCACGCTTCGGCTTATAATCCGATAAAAGCTGCAAAGCCTTTCTGCTTTGTATGCGGAACAGTTGACCCGTAATGCTGTTGTTATCATTTTTTGAGGGAGATGAACCGGTATGTCATCAGTTGTCGTAATCGGCGCCCAGTGGGGCGATGAAGGAAAAGGAAAGATCGTGGATTATCTGGCCCAGCAGGCGGATGCGGTGGTGCGCTACAGCGGCGGTTCCAATGCGGGACACACGGTAGTGGTGAACGATGTGGCCTACAAGCTGCGGCTGCTGCCCTCCGGTATCTTATACCACGGGAAGATCTGCGTATTGGGCAATGGCGTTGTCATCAACCCCGGCGTCGTGCTGCAGGAGATCAGGGAGATGCACGACAAGGGCGTGGACATCAGCCGTATCGCCATCAGCGACAGGGCGCATGTGGTGCTGCCCTATCACCAGAAGCTGGACGTGTTGCAGGAAGAAGCCCTGGGGGATGCCAAGATCGGCACCACCAAGGGCGGCATCGGCCCCTGCTATATGGATAAGGTGGCCCGTGTGGGCATCCGCGTCTGCGACCTGATGGACGCAGAAGTGTTTGCTGCAAAACTGAAAGCCAATATGGCTGCGAAGAATGAGATCATCACCAAAATTTACGGCGCGGAGCCTTTCGATTATGAAACTGTATTAAAAGAATATCTGGAATACGCAGACCAGCTGCGTCCTTATGTGACGGATACGGGAGTCATCCTGGACGAACTGTTCGCCAAGGATAAAAAGGTGCTGTTTGAAGGGGCGCAGGCTACCTTCCTGGACATCGACCACGGCACCTATCCCTACGTGACCAGCTCCAATCCGACGGCAGGCAACGCCTGCGTAGGCAGCGGCATCGGTCCCCGCTTCATCAATCATGTGGTGGGCGTGGTCAAGGCCTATACGACCCGTGTGGGCGCCGGTCCCTTTGTCACAGAGTTGCTGGATACGGACGGCCCGGGGAACCAGATCCGGGAGACCGGCCATGAATACGGAACAGTGACGGGACGTCCCCGCCGCTGCGGCTGGCTGGACGCCTTCATGCTGCGGTATTCCGTCCGCCTGAACAGCCTGGATTCTATTGCGGTGACCCGGCTGGACGTGCTGGACCAGATGAAGAAAATCAAAATGTGCGTAGGCTATAAGATCGACGGCGTGGAGATCAAGCAGATTCCTGCCAGCCTGAAGACCCTGGCCAAAGTGGAGCCGGTCTACGAAGAATTCAACGGCTGGATGTGCGATACCACAAAATGCCGTAACTACGAAGACCTGCCGGAAGGCGCGAAGAAATACCTGCGCCGCCTGTCGGAAGTGGCCGGCGTTGAGTTGGGCATCGTGTCGGTAGGTCCCAACCGGGAACAGACTATCGTGCTGAAAGACGTAATGTGAAATGTAAAAAAATAAGAAGCGGAAAGCCCCGACAGCAGTGCCGGGGCTTTTTTAAAGGTGAGGCATTATGAATAAAGTGGTACTGGCATATAATTTCGGGCCGGAGCGGCTGCAGCAGCTGCGGCAGGTGTGCATGATCCTGAAGGTGAACTGCAAGGCTGTGGCAGCAGAGCAGTTTGATGATGCGGTTGGCTTTCTGGGCGGCGTGAAGGGCTGTCCCCAGGAGGCGGTGAATCCGCCGGAAAACCAGGAGGACAAATTGGCGGAAACACTGGAAGAAGCGGCGCAAAAAGCCGGGGAGGACCCGGAAGTAGTAAAAAAGGCGGCCATACAATTGCTGATGCAGGCCGCGCAGAAGGAAATGGTCTTCTTATGCGGTTTCGACATGCATGTGCTGAATCAGTTCCTGGCGGCTGTAAAACGCAGCAAACTGAAAAATATCGAGCTGAAGGCAATGCTGACGCCGAACAATCAGCATTGGAGCGGGCGTCACCTGCTGCAGGAGATTGCGGCGGAGCATGTGTATATGAAGCAGTTTGGGAAAAATATGCATAAGTGAAGCTGTTGTAACTTTTGTTAATAGTACGTTAAAATTATCGAAACCGCTGCGGCGGGCAAGGCAACGCAAAACCGCTCGCATTTGCTATTTCATGGACTCATTCGCCTGTGGCGAAAAACTCGGGCTTCGCCCTCAGACTATGGTTGCGCATAACGCATCATGTACGCCTACGGCTTACATTCTGCGATGCGCAGCATATAGAAAAAAGTAACCAATCAGCTTCGCCCTACGGGCTTGCTTCTTGGACTTTTTTCGTAACTTTCGCCACGACGGCGAATTTCACCTCATGAAATTTCGCAAATGCTCCCGAAGTTTTGCTTATGCCTCGCCTGCCGTAGCGGGTTTTTGCAAACTGACTGCTAAATATATCGGCGTTTCTTGCTAACCTGTCGATATTCTACGAAACGACGGAAGAGCAGCTGCGAAACAAGTATGGGGTTACGGAAATTCTGGTGAGCA
>JAFTZZ010000081.1 GCA_017460905.1 Acidaminococcaceae bacterium
ACCGCTGCTGCTCATCATCGTCATGACATTAGTGCTGCATATCCTGCTGGGGCAGGGGGAGCATGTTCTGTATCAGTGGAAATTCCTGAAGGTTACCGAGGAAGGCGTGCAGATGGGCGTGAAGATGTCCATGCGCCTGATTCTGCTGCTGATGATATCTTCCGTCCTGACCTTTACGACTTCGCCTATCGTGCTGACAGACGGTATCGAGGCCCTGCTGCGCCCGTTCCGTGTAATCGGTGTTCCGGCTCATGAGCTGGCTATGATGATGACCATCGCCCTCCGTTTTATACCTACTTTAATGGAAGAAACCGATCGGATCATCAAGGCGCAGACAGCCAGGGGCGCGGATTTTGCCAGCGGCAACCTGCTGAGCCGGGCGAAAAATATGCTGCCAATCTTGGTGCCGCTGTTTATCAGCGCATTCCGCCGGGCCGACGATCTGGCGGTGGCCATGGAAGCCCGCTGTTACCGCGGTGGGGAAGGGCGGACGCGGATGCACCAGCTGGCGTACCGATCCGGAGACCTGCTGGCCTTTGTTTTCGCCTTCGTCATGATTGGGGTGCTGGCGTTCCTGAGGTGGGGCGTGGCAGCGCTGCACTGATTCGTTAACAAGGACAAAAACGGTTACAAATACATTGCGTGTTAAATGCAGAAACAAATAAAGGATAATTTATGCGCACGTTAAAGCTTACGGTCTGCTATGACGGAAGCAGCTACTTCGGTTTTCAGCGGCAGGCCAGGGAAATCACAATTCAAGAGGTGCTGGAAGAAAAGCTTGCCCGCGTCTGCGGCGAACCGGTTGTTGTTACCGGCAGCGGGCGGACGGACGCCGGGGTCCACGCCCGGGGACAGGTCATTTCTTTTTCCACAGCGGGGAAAATTCCGCTGGAAAACATCGTGCGCGCGCTGAACAGCATTTTGCCGGAGGATATCCGGGCGCTGCAGGCAGAAGAAGCGGCAGAAGGGTTTAATGCCCGGAAGGATGCCTGCTGGAAAGAGTATGAATACCGCGTGCGCTATACACCGGAGCCGGATCCCTTTACCCGGAATTACGTGTGGCAGGTGAAAGCAGAACCGGATCTGGCAAAAATGCAGGAAGCCGCAGCATGCATTTTGGGCACTCACGATTTCAGCGGCTTCCGGAGCGCAGGCAGTTCGCCGGTATCGCCGGTCAAAACCGTTTACCATTCCTGCTGGGAAAAGACCGCGGACGGCACGCTGGTCTACCGCATTGCGGGCAGCGGCTTCGTCTACCACATGGTGCGCAACCTGGTCTGGTCCATGCTGCAGATTGGTTTAGGAAAGAAAAGCCCCCAAAGCATGGAAGCAGAGCTGCGAATGCAGCGGGGCGAGTTTGAGAATTCCCCGGCGCCGCCGCAGGGACTGTACCTGGCGCGGGTTTCATACGAATTATATAAACCTTAAAGGAAACACTAATTAATTCGTCTGCATGCTTGCCAGCGCTTTTCGTGAATGGCTTCGTTACTGTCTCTTGACGCGGCCCCGCTGCGTCTTCGAGCCACTTCCTTGTCATTCGCAAAAAGCGCTCGGCCATCGCACAAACTCATTTAATCAGTGTTTCCTTAAATTTTATAAAAAACTCATAATCATTATTGACAAAGATTGCAAAATTGATTAAAATATATAAGCACGTGATTTTGTGTCCCAAATTCGATTAGCCCCGAAGGAAGAACACAAAGACTCATCATCACATTCACGTTTTCCAAGAATTTGCAGGCGCTTCCTCATCAGAGCGCGGCAGACAAATGTATTCTAAATTAAAGAATGAAGAAATAATCCTGGGAGGGACATTGAAATGAAGTCTTTCATGGCAAATCCGTCCAACATCGAACGCAAATGGTACGTTGTGGACGCCACTGATAAAACGCTGGGCCGTCTGGCCGCAGAAGTTGCCAAAGTCCTGCGCGGTAAACATAAACCGACCTTTACCCCGCATATGGACACCGGCGACAATGTAATTATTGTAAACGCTGACAAGGTTGTGCTGACCGGTAAAAAACTGACCCAGAAAACTTATTTCCATCATACCGGTTATCTGGGCGGCGACCGTTTTGTACTGGCCAAAGACATGCTGGCCAACAACCCTGTACGCATGGTTGAAATTGCTGTCCGCGGCATGATCCCGAAGAACCGTCTGGGCGACCAGATTTACAAGAAGCTGCACGTATATGCGGGCCCGGAACATCCCCATGCAGCACAGCAGCCTGAAGTTTTGGAAATTAACATTCGGTAATCAGGAGGAGGAAAAACATCATGGCAGAAGTAGTATACAGCGCGACTGGCCGTCGCAAATCTTCCGTTGCCCGTGTCCGCCTGGTACCGGGTGAAGGCAAAGTGGTCATCAACGGCCGCGAAATGAACGATTATTTCGGTCTGGAAACCTTAAAGCTGATCGTAAACCAGCCGCTGGAACTGACCGAGACCAAAGGCAAATATGACATTTTAGTAAACGTAATCGGCGGCGGCTTCTCCGGCCAGGCCGGTGCAATCCGTCACGGCATCAGCCGTGCGCTGTGCAAGGTTGACGAAGAATTCCGTCCGGCACTGAAAAAAGCCGGTCTGATGACCCGTGACCCGCGCGAAAAAGAACGCCGCAAGTACGGCCTGAAAAAAGCCCGCAAGGCTTCCCAGTACAGCAAGCGTTAATATTTGCTTGTCTTCTTTATACAGATACAAACCCTGTAGTTTTAGTAACTGCAGGGTTTTTCTTATGCAAGATAGACGCAGCCATATAGGATATAAAAGAAACAAATCCAGTTATTTAATAAATGACGATATCATATTTCTTGTGGAATATGAATATTAAAAATAAAATTCAGGAAACCGAAAAAAATGTGCAAAAAAAAGATTCTTGGTGTATAATATATACATGATTGAATGTGCGCGGATAGCTCAGCTGGTTAGAGTGCCGTCTTGACATGGCGGAGGTCGTGGGTTCGAGCCCCACTCTGCGCACCAATATTTTTTAATGAAACAAAAATAGTTTCAATTTATGAGCTGCTAAAATGGGCAGCAGATAGGAGATAAAAATGAAAAAATTATTAACGGCGCTGCTGCTGGCTTTAACAATTAGCGCTACCTGCTTTGCGGAAGGCGCATCTGGCCGATTTGGTGCCGAAGAAAAAGCGGCAGATGCATTGATTGCAGCATTGACGGGTAATAGTTTGACTTATGATGAGGTAAGTAAAAGCTTTAGTCAGGGGCTAAAAACCAATCTGACAGCAGAAAATTTCGGGAAGCTTAAGGGAGATATTCGTAAACAGGTTGGAACAATCAAAAATGTTAATTTTGTAATTTTAAACAAGCAGTATGATTTACAAAAAGGTTACAATGGCATTGATGAACTGGTGTATTTCGGCACTGCCGGCAAAGAAAAATATGCTCGTATCTTCATTTCTTTTGCAATGGAGAATAATGTACCAAAGGTTAATGCTTTCCAGATAACGCCAATTGAACCGAAAAAAACGGAAACACCTGCTAAAAAATAAGTATTGTTTTTGATTATATATGGAAATGAAATTCCCAAATTGTGCAGAAACGATTTGGGAATTTTTATATAAAAATTTAGGATTTTCCGGGCAGGCTTTTATTTAAATATTGAAATAAAAGAAAGCAGTTTTTTATGGAACAATGGAAACGTAATGTATATATATGTACCCTTGCGGCTTTTATTACTTCGGCGGGGATGAGTCAGCTGGCTCCTATGCTGCCGCTTTATATCCGGTCGCTGGGAGTGGAAGACCCGGGAGAGGTCGCCCGCTGGGCTGGCATTGTATTTGCCATGAATTTCGTGACGCTGGCTGTTTTTTCTCCAATCTGGGGGCGGCTTTCGGACCGTTACGGACGCAAACTGATGTGTCTGCGGGCGGTCATCTGGCTTGGCATTATTAATTTTGGCATGGGGATGGCACAGCAGGTCTGGCATCTGGTGGTCCTGCGGCTGCTGCAGGGAGCGCTAAGCGGTTTTTTGGCAACGGCTATGCCCCTGGTTTCATCCGAGTCGCCGACAAAGCATGCGGGCTGGGCATTAGGACTGTTTTTTACCGGTCAGATCAGCGGATCGCTGATTGGGCCGTTACTGGGCGGCTGGCTGTCAGAAACAGTAGGTTTCCGGCACACTTACTTTATTGTTGGCAGTATGTGCCTGCTCAGCAGCCTGGCGTTACTGGGCATTCATGAGACCTATAAGCCTTCCAGTGCTGCTTCTGCGAAACTTTCCAACAGGGATGTTTTCTCTTCTTTGACACGTCCTTCCTTGCTGTTTGGGATTTTCCTTACCACATTTACGTTCCAGTTTTCCCTGATGTGTGTCCAGCCGATACTGACGGTTTACATTGCCGGCCTTGTGCCTGATTCGGAGCACATTGCCCTGATTTCCGGTGCGGTCTTTTCCAGTGCCGGCTTTGCCAGCGCGCTGTTTGGCTCCCGGCTGGGCGCGTTGTCGGATCGGATCGGCGCCCAGAAAGTATTATTCTGTTCCCTGTTGACAGCCTGTTTGGTTTCCGTACCGCAGGCGTTTGTTACAGCACCCTGGCAGCTGGGGATCCTGCGGTTTATCCATGGTATTGCTGTGGCGGGACTGATGCCTTCCGTCAACCATCTGATCAAACAGGCGGTGCCGCCGGCATTTTTGGGGCGGATGTACGGGTTTAATCAGTCTTTTCAGTTTATAGGCATGAGTTCCGGCGCTGTTTTCGGCGGTTACGTCGCAGAAGGATTCGGTATACCGGTTTTATTCTTTCTGGCTGCTGCAATGCTGCTTGCCAGTGCCGGTGTGTGCTATAACGTGATTGGAACAAAGTAAAAAAATATGAGGATGAAAGATTTCCTCCATTCCATTTTTCTGTTATAATCAAAAGAGAAACAATAACGTTTTACGAGGAGAGATTCTAATGAAAAAGATTTTGATTTTTTGTACGTTGCTGGTTATCATGTTTACGTCTGTATGTGGTGCGGAGCCGGTGTCGAATTACTGCAAGCTGGATCAGAGCAAATGGCTGTGGCTGAGTTCGACTGATTATCAGGGGACTTTTTTTGATTACACTTCGGTAGAAAACGTTCCCGGCGCAAACGAGAAAAAGGTCTGGGTCTGCACGTATACATGGGTAGATGATGCGTTGGGCAAAGGTATGCATTATGTGTATGTAAAATACGGAATCAATTATGATAGGAATACTGCTTACATGGAGCGGGGCGAAGTGCGGGATGAGAATCTGGAAGTTGTAAAAACATACGATAAACTGAAGTACAATCCCCAACCTATCCAGCCCGGCACCGTGTTAGACCGTCTGGCAAAACGGGTTGCGTCCTTTGGCAACGGGGATAAGTAGGTTTGTGTTTTATAAAAAGCATATACAAAGCTAACCGGTTCTCCAAGGAAGCAGGTGCAGTCAGTCTTTAAGAAAGGTGGTAGCGTAACATGGCTATGTCTACAGAGGAACATGAAAGATATCTGGAAATTCTTTCCCGGCAGTTTCGCACACAGGAAGCGACTATTACAGAAATCATCAATCTGCAGGCAATCATCAATCTTCCCAAAGGCACGGAACATTTCATGAGTGACCTGCATGGAGAGTACGAAGCTTTCTATCATATTCTGAATAACAGCTCGGGGGTGATCCGTGAAAAGGTTGACCAGCTGTTCGCGGACACACTGCATGAAAAAGAACGGAAAGACCTGTGCACGCTGATCTACTACCCCAAGGAAAAACTGGATATGATTCAGAAAGAATCTGTCCTTTCGGAAACCTGGGCCAAGGTTACCCTGCGCCGTCTGCTGCGGCTGGCCCGTCTACTGTCTTCCAAGTACACCCGGTCCAAGGTCCGTAAGGCCATGCCGGAGGATTTCCGTTATGTGCTGGATGAATTGATGCACGCCATTCCGGGGGAAGACCAGAACCGGTACATGTATCACGCAAAAATCCTGGATACCATCTGGGAGACGGGAAGTTTCCGTCCGTTTGTCTATGCGTTAACGGATCTGATCAAACGGCTGGCAGTGGATCATCTGCATATTGTGGGCGATATTTATGACCGCGGTCCCAATGCCCATAAAATTATGGACCGGCTGATGCAGCACCACTCGGTAGATATCCAGTGGGGCAACCATGATGTACTCTGGATGGGGGCGGCCATGGGCAGCGTTCCCTGTATCATCAATGTTATCCGCAACAATGTCCGTTACAATAACTGGGAAATCCTGGAAAACGGGTACGGCATCAGCATGCGCGATTTCGCCATCTTTGCCGGGGAGAATTACCGCAAGGACGAAGGGAAAAATGCGCTGGTAAAGGCTATCAACGTGATGCTGTTCAAGGCGGAAGGCCAGGCCATGCTGCGCCGGCCGGAGTTTAAGATGGAAGACCGCCTGCTGTTTGACAAAATCGATCCGGTGAAAGGTATTGCTACATTGTCAGACGGGAAGCAGTATGAGATGAATACGACGGATTTTCCGACTTACGATCCGGAGCATCCTTACGAATACTCGCCGGAAGAAGCGAAAATCATTGATGACTGGCAATATGATTTCCTGCACAGTGAGAAACTGCATAAACATATGCGCTTCCTTTTCAGTCACGGTTCCCTTTACAAAGTGATGAACGGAAACCTGATGTTCCACGGCGGGCTGCCCATGCACGAAGACGGCAGTTTCCGGGAGATAACGCTGCGGGGCAAGACTTTCAAGGGCCGTGCTTACATGGATTACGTTGACTATCTGTGCCGTACTTCCTACCGGCGCCGTAATCTGGAAGATCAGGACTTCTACTGGTTCCTTTGGATCCATCCGGATTCCCCGGTGACGGGACGGACAATCAAGACATTTGAACGCAGTTACATAGATGATGAAAGCACCTGGCCGGAACCCCAGGATCCTTACTACAAGCTGCACCGTAGTAAAGATATCTGCGAACGCGTACTCCATGAGTTCGGGCTGGATTCGCCCCAGTCCCATATCATCAACGGACATACGCCGGTGAAGGTGGCCAAGGGTGATACGCCAGTACGGGCAGAAGGTAAGGAAATCTGCATTGACGGCGGGTTCTGCAAAGCTTATCAGAAATCTACAGGCATTGCGGGATATACGTTGATCTTCAATTCCTATGGGCTGCGCATCAAAGCGCACTATCCCTTCCAGGATATCCAACACGTACTTACGACCAATGCGGATATTGATTCCGTAACGACCCAGGTGGAGATGGAGCCCAAACGGGTCATGATCGGCGATACCGATAACGGCCAGAACCTGAAGCAGCAGATTGCGGACCTGAATGATCTGCTGGAAGCATACCGTGATGGGAAAATTTTGGAAAAAAGATAATAATAAAGGGAAAGACCTTTGCAAAACTGTCCACGATTGCTATTCCATGGACTCATGTGCCTGTGGCTTCGAAACTCGGGCTTCGCCCTCATACAGTCTTGCCACGACTGCACATCTCATCTTATGGAATACGCAATCGTTCCCAATGTTTTGCTCAGGTCTTTCCTTTCCATTCTGCGTTTTTTAGCAATTCCCAGTATACACAAATTTCAAATACTTTCGCGCCACGTCTGCCAGCCGGTATACCCGGGCGGCAGGCGTTTCGTCTTTGTCCACCATGTTCCAGCGGGGGAAGAATTTGCTGACGTGCAGGGGAATATCCGGCGAAAGGGAGGCGATCCACCGGGCAATCTGTTCCATTTCTTCCGGCGAGTCGTTTTCGTTGGGGACGATCAGAGTCGTTAATTCCACATGGGCGCTTTTTACCGCTTCGGTGATGAAGGCTTTCACCGTTTCAAAATCGCCGCCCAGTCTTTTATACCATTCCGGTGTGAAGCCCTTCAGGTCGATGTTGTAGGCGTCAACAATGCCGACGAGGGCCTGGGCAATTTCTATAGAAAAATTACCGTTGGTGACGACCACGTTTTTCTGTCCGTTCTGATGGACCAGCGTTCCGGTGTCGCGGATAAATTCCCAGCTCAGCAGCGGTTCATTGTAGGTGAACGCTGTGCCGATGTTATTCCGCTTTTTCAGTTCCAGCGCTTTGGCTGCGATTTGCTCCGGCGTGGCGATGACAGGGGAAAACGCGTCCCGTCCGTTCTGGGAGATGGAAAAGTTCTGGCAGAACGGGCAGCGCAGGTTGCAGCCGTAGCTTCCCAGGGAAAGGATGGTTGTGCCGGGGTAAAAGCGGTTGAGCGGTTTCTTTTCGATAGGGTCTAAGGCCAGCGAAGTCAGGAAGCCGTAATTGCCGCAGACGTTCTTCCCATTTTGCAGTGTACGTACGCGGCAGAAGCCGGTCTTTCCTTCCTGCAGCTGGCAATGGTGATGGCAGAAAGTACAGGTGAGAGACATGGTGCGTGCTCCTTGATTTTTTGGAACCCTGCGAATGTGAATGCAGTATCTGCAGGGGGATTAAAAGTCAAAAATGTCTTACCACTTCGAACCGCTGCAGCGAGCAGCCACTTTCCTCCGGACGGATGCCAGCCTTCTGTTTTGCGATGTCAATCTGCTGTTCAACGGTGTCCACGCCGGGCAGGTTCGGCAGCAGCAGGCCGCTGCGGCTGCCCTTGGTGACCAGTACGCCGTAGCGTTTTACATCTAACTGGGCAGGGGACGCAATGGGTTCCATGGGACCCAGCACGTCGACGCTGTATTCCAGTTCTTCCAGTTCACCGGGCAGCACCGGTGTAAAGCGGGGATCCCGGCTGCAGGCGGCGATGGCGTTATGACGGATTTCTTCCGCTATGTTGTCGTACATGGGGCCGATGGTGCCGATACAGCCCCGCAATGCGCCGCGGATTTTCAGGGACACAAAGACACCTGCTTTCTGTGCGGTCATTTCCGGGGAAATATGCTGCGGCGTGCGCAGGTAGCCGCCCTTGCTCTTTACAAAATGCTCAATGACCTCCCGGGCCAGCTTCACATACTCATCTTCTTTGGCCAGCCGTTCCGCCTTCATCTGACTGCGGATGGCATCATAGGCGTTAAGGAAATGCCGGGAGCCGTCTGCTCCCAATGGACGGAACAGAGTGACGCCGTAGCCAACGCCGAAGGGACCTTCATAGCTCAGCATGTTACTTTCCACAGCCAGCCCGTCGAAGGCGCCGGCCATCAGGACGAAGGAACGGTGGCCGCATTCGGCGGCTTCTTCCAGAAAATCATCTTTAAAGGAAAAAAGTTCAGCGAAGCTTCCCCTTGCCATGATTTCCATCAGCTTTTTATCATAGACAGGCCCGGCGGGATTGAAGCCGTAGGGACCGCTTTTTGTCAGCTTGTGGGAAAGGTCGCCGCTGGTGATCCAGGCGATGTTCCGTCCCAGCTTTTCCGCTGTTTCCGCAATCAGCATGCCCAGCCGGTAATGCTCTTTCAGGGAAAAGCCGGACAAAGCCAGCCGGATGACTTTATAGTCTTGGCAATACTTGTTGAGAAAATGCAGTGGCACCATGGTACCGTGATCCAGTTCCGGCTGCCGGTTGCCCAGGGTGCCTGCGGCAATGCCGGCTGTTTTCGCCGCTGCTTCAATCGCGTTTACCAGTTCTTCATCGTAGGCGCAGGCGAATTTGGCCTGGGGCGCGCCGAAACTGGCAAAGCTTCCCCTGGCGGAAGCTCCCGGCGAGATGTGGAAGTAATCGGAATATAAAATGGAGTGGGGACTGGAGATGACAATGGTATCCGCCTGCAGCTCCGCTATGAATCTGGCGGCAGCTTCGTATGCGTCGATGGTTGACTGGATGCGTCTTTCTTCGCCGCGTCCTACTTCGGGGATGATGAGAGGCGGGTGGGGAACCTGTACTGCGCCGAGAATTGCCATGCTGAAGACTCCTTTCAATGTGCAAACCGAGTAAATGCAAGAGTTTAGTGACTTTGCCAATTGTATGAACTATCGAAAAAATAAAAGTGTAATTGATTGGACTTTCATTTATATTATACTGCAAATTGCAAATGACGGCACGGTTTATTTGACAAGGAAAGTCTGCCTTGTTAAGATTAATAATAAAGGAAGAAAATACTAGAACGATGTAAAAAACATATTTTACCGGAGCTTTCTGTAAATGAAAGAAGATAGTGTTTCCTTTGATGAAAAAGAGAATAACATGACAGAGAATACAACGGCAGCTGAAGGAAATATAACCGTTCAGGAAGTAGATACTGCTGCTATCAATGAAACGAAACAGGAGGAGCTGCCGCAGCCGAAACGCAGGCAGCGTCCTAAAAAGAAAAGCCGCTTCGTAGCCGGGCAGATTTCACGTCTGAAAATGGCGATTCTGTTTTTGATTCCCCTGTTTGTAGTGGCGTGTTGGACAGAGGTTGCAGCGTGGCTTGCGTCTTCGGGAATGAAGAACAGCCTGGTAAATTTGCCGGGACAATACGAACCGGTCGATGTTCGCGGACTGCTGCAGCTATTGCTGGTAGGGCCGGTCCTGTATGCGGGAAGGCAGTTTTACATCCAGGCGCTGCAGGACCTGCAGGAACGGATTCCTTCTGCTGAAGTGTTGCTGCTGCTAAGTACCGCAGCTTCTGTAGCTGGCGGGGTATATACAGCCATACAGCTGTTGCTGGGACAGCCGTACTGGAATCTGCCGCCTCTTTTTCTGGCGTATACGGGCCTTTGCGTTGCGGCGGCGCTGTCCGGGGTATATCTGGATCGCTGGTGCAAAGCGCCGCTGCCCCAGTTTCTGGATTTGCCGTCCATGTGGCTGGTGAGCGGGTCTATTTTGCTGAGCATTGTGGCCTGCCTCAGTTACTTCTATACCGGCAGGGCAACC
>JAFTZZ010000082.1 GCA_017460905.1 Acidaminococcaceae bacterium
CTAACCTCCTCTTGATCTAGGTAATTTTATTGTAAAGCAGGAGGTGTTCCCAGAAGAAAAAAGACCGGCCACAGCCAGTCTCGTTTCTTGTTGCAAAACTTCTAACCAGAATTTTGTTATAGGGTCGACCACAGGAAATGTTATGAAAACCACAATTTGCGTTATAGCTAAAAGTGACCACAATTTTTGTTATAGGGGTGACCACACCACAGTTATTGGGATAGCCCTAAATAACGCCTCCAACCGCTTGACCGGCTGGAGGCGTGTCAGGTTACAGTCTTTTTGTAGTTTCGGAAACGAAGGATGTTCAGAATTTATCGGCCAGCGCTGCCGCCTGTGCGCAGCCGTCCGTTTTGCTGATCGCGCCTGCTTCGAATACGCCGGGAACAAGGACTTCGCCCACCATGTTCCACTTGATCAGCGCTGCGCTGCGTTCGATGGGAATGCGTACGCCGTCCATAACGCTTACATCCTCTTCTTCGCAGCAGGTAATCAACGCGCATTCCTTGCCCGCGATATCTTTGCCGCCCACGACAAAGGAAAACATCTTGTCGATGACGCCCTTGATCTGCGCGGGAATGGAATACCAATAGACCGGCGCAGAGAATACAACGGCATCGGCCTCGAGGATGGCCGGCGCTATCGTATTAAAATCGTCATCGAAGGAACAGGCCTTGCCTGTCTTGTAACAGGTTTCGCAGGCGTGGCAAAAACCAATCTTCATAAATGAAGTATCAAATCTTGTTACACTGTGGCCTTTCGCCTCTGCTGCCTTGATAAACGCCTCGGTCATTGCAAAACTGTTGCCCTGTTTGCGCGGGCTTCCGGTGATTACTACGATTTTCTTTCCCATGATGATTGCCTCCTGATTTTCTGGATTACTGTGCAGGTTGACATGCCTGTCTCTTGTGAATATAATTATAGCCAGAATCATATTTTTGACAAGAACGCACTTTTTTGTAATATACTATCAAAAAATATAGTCAGGAGAGAACAGCATGAATCTTGAAAATTGTGATGAAGAAAAGAAAACAGTATAATCATGCCGAAAACGGGGATTCGTAGAAGTTTTGATACAAGCATCCGCATGTAACGCTGAACGTGTTGTTAAGAGAGATAAATCGAAGTTTAATTTTGCACGAATATGTTTGCCAGAGCTGATACCGCCTGAATAAGCGAGGCGCTCCTGCAGGGCGCGAGGAAGAAAAGGAAACGCTGTTCCTACAGTCACGCAATTGTCCAAAACATTGCCAGGACAGCGTAGGCGACAACCAGGCACCGAAGCGTTAGCTGAGCGCTATGAAGGCGGCATCAGTCTGGCAAGCTCAAACGTACAAATTCTAGCTTGAAAGGATCGTTATGATGGCAAGCTGTAATACTATGAATGATACCGTTTTCTTTGGAAGCAGATTATCTGAAAATCTCTTCATTCAGTTGGTCGATGAACACGACATGAAACTGATGGAACAGGAAGTTGCTGTTTTGGAAGAGCTTACTGGCAATAAAAACTGGTGCGTGCTGGCAGTTCCGGTAAATGACTGGAATCAGGAGCTTACTCCCTGGAAGGCTGACCCTGTTTTTGGCAGGCAGGGCTTTGGCAGCGGGGCCGCGCAAACCTTGTACAACCTGACAGAACAGATCATTCTTTCCATAGAAAAAGAATGCCCGCCGGTTAAGCGGTACATTCTTTGCGGCTATTCGCTGGCAGGGTTATTTGCGTTGTGGGCGGCGTATCAGACAGATGTGTTTTCGGGCATCGTCGCCGCGTCTCCCTCTGTCTGGTATCCTGACTGGCTGCAGTATGCAGAAGGACACACTGTCAAAACGAAAAGAGTTTATTTGAGCCTTGGAGAGAAAGAGGAAAGGGTAAAAAATCCTGTTATGGCTGCAGTAGGGAATGGGATTCGTGAACAGTACCGGCTGCTTACGGAAAACGGAGTCGCCTGCCGGCTGGACTGGAATCCGGGGAATCATTTTGTTGACAGTGACCGCAGAATGGCGAAAGGGATGGCCTGGATGCTGGATATATTGCAGCAGGGAAAAACAGTATAAGCGGTGTGAGGCGGGAAAATAAGAGTCATGTTGAATGAGGATAATGGCTAACCCGATAATACAAATTCATAGTCTATGGAAAGGCAAAAGGAGTGGCTGGCGGTGAAGCGTGTGATTCGTAATATGGTTTTTGATATTGGTAATGTTCTGATGGATTTTCGCTGGAAGGAATATGTGCGCTCCCTGTTTGGCGAAAACGAAGCTGTCATACAGGCAGTTAATCAGGGCATTTGGCATAACGGCTGCTGGGCAGCCATGGACAGAGGCGAGATGGATGGGGACGCGACGTTGCAAAGCGCAGTGGCTTTTGCGCCGCAGTATGAAATGGAAATACGGCGGACGCTGGCCAATGTCGCCCAAGCATTTCATCGGGCGGATTACGCTGTTCCCTGGGTACAGAAATTAAAGGAAAAGGGGATTAACGTATATTATCTTTCCAATTATTCCGAATTTTCCATTGCGGCTAACCCGGAGGTGCTGGATTTTATTCCTTACATGGACGGCGGCGTATTTTCGTATGAAGTGAAGGCGGTTAAGCCGGAACCGAAAATATATCACTGCCTTTGCGAGAAATATGGACTAAAACCGGAAGAATGCCTCTTTACCGATGATGTGCCGGTGAATGTGGC
>JAFTZZ010000083.1 GCA_017460905.1 Acidaminococcaceae bacterium
ACAGTACAGTCGGTCGCATTTTAAAGCGTTCTCGTTATCCGTTTATTTTTAACGGTTAACCACGAGTCTTATTATAAAAGATTCTCAGGGCATTGTCAACTTTTATTTTTATTTGGTTAACTTCGCCAGCTTGTCCGAAACGCAGGGATAACCCGTTACAACAGTTCACTTACAAAAAGACTTTTGTGCAAAATATCCTTATACAAAAACCATTCCAGAAAATTCCGTCACAAAATTTTTCAGTTTTATCACAATATGGCAATTATCTGTTACATCCTTTACACAACATCTTCTTGTTTTTTCTGTCCATTTCTGCTATATTATAAGTGAACAAAGGAAGTACCAAAGGTCCCTTGCAAAAGGGATATTCCGGAACGGAAATGAAGATACTTCGGAAGTAATTCAGAAAGGAGTGGTTCCCCCGAAATAGCTACAGGCAGTATAGGAAAAATTGAAAAGGAGTGATTCCAATGCAGAGGTTAAGTGATTTCGAATGTTAAAAGCCCGTGACGTTGTCGGTACAATGCACGGGCTTTTACTATTTTTATTTTATGTATTGCGCTTTTTACAGTCCGGCGACCGTTTAAACTGCCTGAATCCTTACCGGAACCTCGCAATCATTCCATTTTCTGCAGCAGCACTGCCGCAATATCCTTGCTGTACTGATATGTTTCCGCCGGCGCTGCCGGATGGATCGCCAGCAGCGGAACCTTTTGTTCATACAGGGAACCGTGAGTACGGCTTTTATCCGTAGTCAGTTCGGTCAGGCCGTCCAGTTCGCCAAACGCGCAGTCCGGCGCAGTAAAAATTACATAGTCCCCGATTCCCTGCAGCGGCAGATGCATTTTTTCTGCCGCTTCTTTTTTATCCATCACCCCTTCAATTTCCCGGCGGGAGCGGATCAGCTCCATAAGGGCAGCCTTTTCTTCCGGCTCTTTCAAAAACAGATACAAGATGCCGCCTTCCTGATACACATGGTTCTCTTTATACCGGTCCTTCAGCGGGGCCAGGCAGAAAATGTGCAGACCCGCGGCATCCGCCAGTCGTTGGAAATCCAGTAGGTGATGCTTCTGGTTCATGCCGTGGTCCGCAGTGATGTAAATCTGCCGCTCCGGGTCCGCCGCGTAGATGGCTGCCACCGCCTCATCAATCTGCCGGATCTGCTGCTGCGCCTCGGCCGCTTCCGGTCCGTAGTGATGAAACCCATAATCATTTGTCGTACAGTACACCAGCGCCGGATCTTCCTTGCGGATGCAGGCCAGTGCCGCATCGACGATCCACCGGGAGCTTTCCAGGCTGTCAATGGCCGGTGGCATGGGTAACCCCAGCCGTTCCAGCAGATCCCGCTCCGGTGTCTGCACGCTGATGCCGATATCCGCTGCATGTCCGTACACTCCCAACAGCTTTCCTTTTACGGTCAGAAACGCTGTCTTATATCCGCAGCAGCGGTATGCCTGCAGCAGCGTTTCCGCCTTCATGAATCCCTTTTCCTCAATAAAGCCCTCTTCTCCCGTCACCGGATTATAGTAGTAATTGCCCACCATGCCGGTCACGGACGGAAACTGCCCTGACAAAATCGAAGCGTGGTTCACGTTGGTAACTGTGGGGACCACCGCTTTTACCGTTTTGGCAAAACCGTATTTGCCCGCCAGCTGATGAATATGGGGCGCCAGTTCCGCCGTAATATATTCCGGGGCACAGCCGTCAATAACCAGAATCATAACCTTGTCCATGGCAGGCACATCCTTTCTGTAAGCGTTTGCTATTAATTTCAAAAAATGCAATAACTTATAATTTATTATAACACATTAAATATTGTACATTAATAGCAGAAGATTTTCACAATCATTTTCTTTTAATCTGTAAAAACAAAAACGCCCATATCCGAAGATACAGACGTTTTTGGCAAGCCATGCGGGAATGGATAACATTTTTTTAACAGCCCTCGTATCCCGGCGGTATGCATCCACATCCGCAGAAACATACGTTACCCGCCCTTCGTCTGTTTTAATATCACCAATGTCGGACGGAGCCGGAATCGGCTGTTTGTTTTCAATTAAGCTGACCAGATAAAGTCCCAACGCGTCCTGCGCCAGTTCCATTGTTTCTTCCAGCGTGGCGCCGTAAGTCTGGCAGCCTTCCAAATCCGGAAACTCAATCCAGTAACCATCTTCTTTATGCAATATTGCAGGGTACACTTTTAACATCGCGGTTCTCCTTTCATAGAGTCCTCCTGATTATTATTTTATTATATAAAATCAAGCTTCTTCACTTTTCCATAAACCATTTTCCTTCTTCATTCCACAGCGCCACCTGTTTACCGCAAATTTTGCAGATGTAGTGTCACCGCTTCCACAATTCCTGTGCATTCTTTACACAGTAGTTTTCCGCATTCTCTTCAAGCAGAAATCTGTCAAAATCGCTCTGGAATAACTGATCCTGGACGATACGGTATTTTTGAAACTCCGTCAGCGCGTGTTCCTGCGCCACTTCCGCAGAAATTTTGCCGGCATTTGTAAGAATTTCATACTGCGACATTTCCAAAATCCGATCCAAGTGTTTAGCCCAGTCTTCCATAGTCATCGGCTGATTGCGGTTCGCCATCAGTTCCGCAAAATCCAGATACCCCGTTACAATCAACGACAAGGCTTTCAACTCTTCTTCTGTCAGATAGTTTTTGGCGACAACCACATCGTATTCCTGAATCTTCCCGTCAGGGGCAGCTTTCCATGTCGTTAATCCCATATGCTCTTTTTCTGCGTCTGCCCTGTCAACAATCAGTTCGGCAGCTGTATGCCCATGAATTGCCCAATGCAGTTTATTCTGCACTTTAGCAAAGAACTGCCTGGTTGTGCCGGATTTCGGGTCATAATCTATACTCGTCGCATAAATATCCGTAATCTTCTGGTAGAACATACGCTCCGACATACGAATCTCCCGGATCCGTTGCAACTGCTCTTCAAAATACTTCTTCGTCAGGATAGATCCGCCGTTCTTGATTCGTTCATCATCCATCGCATAGGCTTTTATGATGTATTCCTCGATAATACCCGCCGCCCATTTGCGGAACTGAACCGCCCGCACGGAATCCACTTTATAACCAACAGCAATAATTGCCTTTAGGTTGTAGTGCATTGTGTTGTATGTTTTACCATCAGAGGCAGTTATCCTAAAATATCGGATAACTGATTTTTCATCCAGTTCTCCATCAGAAAAAACTTTTTTTAAGTGGTAATTAATCGTCCTGACATCAACATTATATAAAGCCCCCATCATTTTCTGGGTAAGCCATATATTTTCATCCGCATAAATTGCTTCAAAGCCGCCATCCCCTGTGGCAGCAATGAAGGTCAGGTATTCTGCGGCAGAAGAACGAACCATATCCGCCTTATTCTGTTTCTTTTCCGCCATATTTCTTTCTCCTTCTAAAAATTATTTACGGATTGTTGCGAAACTGTTATAACCATCTGTAAACAGAACTTTTTTCGGACAGCATTGTATAATCGAAAACAGATGTTCGTTATCATTGTAACACAACATTTCAAAAAAGAAAAGTGAACAAAAAGAAAAAACGGCCTGCACTATTTCATGCAAGCCATTGTGTACGTCATCAATCATTGTTAATTCTACCCTTTAACTTGCTCTCAGGCAATGGTGCAAGTTAAAGGGTAAAGAAATTATAATTCTTCATTTTTCCAACTTCTGGCAGCGCGTTTTTACGGCTACCAGATTTCTTTGTCGTTAATATCCCGCTGGAACAAAAGTATTTCTTTATCCCGCGGGTTATCAGATTTTTTGCCCTTGCTCACCAGAATTTCCGTAACCCCATACTTGTTTCGCAGCTGCTCTTCCGTCGTTTCGTAGAATATCGACAGGTTAGCGAGAAACGCCGGAATGTTTATCGTGATTTTGTAAGAGCGGTTAAAGGTGGACAGGAACTTTTTTGTACTGACTTCGGTTTTAATCTGCAGACCTTGCAGCTTGTACA
The DNA here is from genome assembly GCA_017460905.1 of Acidaminococcaceae bacterium. Classification (GTDB taxonomy): domain Bacteria; phylum Bacillota; class Negativicutes; order Acidaminococcales; family Acidaminococcaceae; genus Succiniclasticum. Next base: position 3,989 of record JAFTZZ010000083.1, read on the forward strand.
GATAAACGGCGTCCTCAATCGTGGTGTGTGTACATGTGCACAATCAGTTCTTCTTTATCCTGATTGTGCAGGATGAACAGACTGTACAATGCATTGGGAATGCAGGAGTAGTCGCCGTTTCTGATTACGTCGAAAAATTCTGTTTCGTAGATCATGAACGTTTCTCCTTTGTGCAATATCGTCTTTTTATAAAACTTGGGGTAGCAATTATCCTAATTGGCATATTCCTGTTTTTAGGGCGCAAAAAACTTCGGATCAGGTAACACCGCAGAGTTTTCAGGTATTCGCCCTGCCTGCCTTGCCCGCCGCAGCGGTTTCGATAATTTTAAAGCACTATTAACAAAAGTTACAACAGCTTCACTTATGCATATTTTTCCCAAACTGCTTCATATACACATGCTCCGCCGCAATCTCCTGCAGCAGGTGACGCC
>JAFTZZ010000084.1 GCA_017460905.1 Acidaminococcaceae bacterium
AAATACAAGTTGCTTTCAAAGTCGTTTCATATTATAATGAAGATTAATTGTGACGGGTTTGTGAAAAACTGTTGCAAGGAATATACATAGAGACTCGGAGGAATTTGTTTTGAACCACGAAAAAGAAAGAAATAATTTTACCGGAACGCTTGGTTTTGTTTTGGCATCTGCTGCCAGCGCGATTGGACTGGGAAATATCTGGCGATTCCCGTTTCTGGCTGCGCGTGACGGCGGCGGACTGTTTTTAGTTTGTTATCTGCTGTTGGTTGCTACGTTTGGATATACGCTGCTGTCGTCGGAGATCGCTATCGGGCGTAAGACCCGGCAGGGTCCCCTGACGGCCTATTCTCAGATGGATAAGCGCTGTCATGCTATCGGTGTGATTGCCTGCCTGGTGCCTGTCCTGATCCTGCCTTACTATTGCGTAATCGGCGGCTGGGTGCTGAAATACCTGGCGGCCTTTGCCAGCGGTGCAGGGCTTGCCGCAGCCGGCGATAAATATTTTACGGGATTTATCACCAGTACCTGGGAACCGATTTTCTGGTTTGTGATTTTTATGGCGGCGGTTGTATTTGTCATTTATCTCGGGGTAGAAAAGGGGATTGAAAAGTATTCTAAGATCCTGATGCCGGCCTTTTTCCTGCTGATTATCGGCGTATCGGCATATTCTCTGACGCTGAGCCATACAGATGCGTCCGGTGTGACCCGTACCGGCTGGGAAGGTTTTCTGGTCTACACGGTGCCGGATTTGGAAGGCGTAACCTTCAGTAAATTCCTGAATGTGCTGATGGATGCCATGGGACAGCTCTTTTATTCCATTTCCGTAGCCATGGGTATTATGGTCGCCTACGGTTCTTACGCGAAGAAGGACGTGAACCTGGGCCAGTCCATCAACCATATCGAGTTGTTCGACACGCTGGCTGCTTTTCTGGCAGGCGTCATGATCATTCCCGCAGTTTACACGTTTATGGGGAAGGAAGGTATGTCTGCCGGACCGTCCCTGATGTTTATTTCCCTGCCGAAGGTATTCGCGGCGATGGGAAGTGCCGGACCGGTCATTGGCGTAATTTTCTTCGTGATGGTAACGTTTGCGGCGCTGACCTCTGCGATGTCGGTGCAGGAAGCCATCGTGGCAAGCTTTATGGACAAGTTCCGCTGGACCCGGCACAAGGCGACGCTGCTGATCGGTTTATATGCGCTGATTGGCGGCATCGTGGTCTGCCTTGGCTACAATATTGCGTATTTCGAACTGCCGCTACCGAACGGGGCAGTGGCCCAGATTCTGGACCTGATGGATTACATCAGCAATATCGTGCTGATGCCGCTGGTGGCTATCGGCGAATGCCTGCTGATTGGCTGGGTTGTGGGGCCGGAATGGATCATTGACGAAATTGAGCAGGGCAAATTCAAATTCGGCCGCAAAAAAATGTATGTGGTCATGGTGAAATATGTTACGCCGGTACTGCTGTTTGTATTGTTCTTACAGGCATTCGGCGTGTTTAACTGAGAAGGGGATTGTGTTTGATCATGCAGGATAAAAACAGGAAGGCTGCGGAACCGGAAGAAATAAAAGCCGGACTGCAGACGCAGGCAGAGTTGGATAAAAAAGCACAGGCGCTGCTGGAAGAAAAAGAGGCGGATTCCCGGATGCGGACGTATATCGGTCCCATGAGCAAGATCCTGGTGGTGCTGCTCTGCATCTGGACGGTTTTCCAGCTGTACTTCACGACGATCGGCGCCATCAGCGCTATCAACCTGCGGGCGTTCCACTGTATCTTCCTGCTGCTGTTTACCTTTTTGCTGTTTCCAACATACAAGAAAGAAAAGCGCGTGCGGAAGCTGCCTCCGGTCTGGGATATGCTTCTGATTTTATTGGGGATGGGGTCGTTTGGTTACCTTATTGCCAATTTTACCCGCATTGCCCAGACCGGCGGGCGGGTAAACTCTTTTGAGGTTGGTGTTGCGGCTGTCGCGCTGATCGTGGTGTTTGAGGCTGCCAGACGGGCTTCGGGAAACCTTGCCGTACTGGCGCTGGTGTTTTTGGGATACAACTGGTTCGGGGAATTTTTACCGGGGCTTCTGGGGCATAACGGATTCACGCTGAAGCGGGTGCTGATTACACAGTTCTGGGGGACGCAGGGTGTGCTGGGAACCGGTATCGGTGTTTCGGCAACCTATATTTTTCTCTTCGTTGTTTTCGGCGCCTTCCTGAAGCACAGCGGTTTTTCAAAATTTATCAACGACTTTTCCCTGACCCTGGTGGGGCAGACGCCGGGCGGACCGGCTAAGGTGGCGGTGGTTGCTTCTGCGCTGATGGGGATGATCAACGGTTCGGCCATTGCCAATGTGGCGACGACGGGCACGATTACGATTCCGCTGATGAAACGGACCGGTTACCGGAAGGAATTTGCGGGCGCGGTAGAAGCGGTTGCGTCTACCGGCGGCCAGTTCTGTCCGCCGATCATGGGCGCAGTCGGTTTTGTTATGGCGGAATTTTTAAATCTGAGTTATACTAAGGTTATGCTGGCGGCTATTGTGCCGGCTTTCCTGTATTACCTGGGGCTTCTGATGTCTGTGCATTTTGAGGCAAAACGCCTGGGCCTGTCCGGACTGTCGAAGGAGAATATCCCGGATGCGGCAAAAGTGCTGAAGGAGCAGGGGCATCTGGTCATCCCGCTGGCGGTTTTAATTGCGCTGATGTTTGCCGGATATACGCCGCTATATTCCGCGGTCATTGCGATTTTTGCTACTGTCGGGGCAAGCTGGCTGCGAAAAGAGACCCGTATGACCTGGAGCAAGGTGATCGAGGCAGTTACAGAAGGCGCGAAGGGCGCCATTTCCGTAGGCGTCTGCTGTGTCATCATCGGTGTTATCATCGGTACGGTTACCCTGACGAGTATGGGCCTGAACATGGGCTACCTGATTTTAAATGTCATCAATAACGACAACATCTATGTTACCGGCCTGCTGGTTATGGTCATGTCTACCATTCTGGGCATGGGCGTGCCCGGGGTTGCCGCGTATGTTATCGTGCAGGCGGTTGCGGTTCCGGTTCTGATCAAAGCCGGGGTACTGGCCATTACGTCGCACCTGTTCTGCCTGATTTACGCCTGTCTTTCCAACATTACGCCGCCGGTTGCCATGAGTGCGTATGTGGCTTCCGGCATCGCCGGTTCTGACCAGACGAAGACCGGAATCTGGGCGGTGCGCCTGGGCCTGATCGGGTTTATTATCCCGTTCTTTTTCCTGAACAATCCGGTCCTGCTGATCGGTGTGGATCAGATGGCATCCCTGACGGCTACGCTGTGGGCCGTATTTACTGCCTCTGTCGGAACGGTTTCCCT
>JAFTZZ010000085.1 GCA_017460905.1 Acidaminococcaceae bacterium
CCAGCTGCCGTCAGACAGAGCAGACCGTGCTGGATAAAGCGGACAGAGGGCTTGATCTGCTTCCAGAAGAAGAAGGCCTGGGCCACGTAGGACAGACCTCGCTGGACGCGCTGGCGGAGTACGGCGCGCTGGGCAGTCTGCCGGAAAGTAACCAGATGGACCTTTTTAGTTTCTGATTTTGAAAAAAACTCTTTGCAATTACGCTATTTAATGCTATAATATGTAAAGAAAATTTATGATGTGCTTTAGAAAGAGTGGGTGCAAAACCCGCTCTTTCGTTATATTTGGAAGATTTCGGTCCTGGCAGTTTAGGGGCCGTTCAGTGTGACAATCAAGTATAATTACAGAAATCAGCGGTTGTTTGCCCTGCAAATGATCAGCGGTTTCTTAAATTAAGGAGTGAATGTATGAAGCGAGAAGAAGTGGAGAAGTTTATTGCCGGTCTGGTAACACCTTTGCTGGAAGGAACGGATATTACGCTGGCAGACGTAGAATACGTGCGGGAAAAAGACTGGTACCTGCGCGTGTTTATTGATAAGCCGGAGGGCATCGATATTGATGACTGCCAGTTTGTCAGCGAAAAGCTGGCCGGGGTGTTGGACGAAAAGGATCCTATCAAAGAGAAGTATTATTTGGAGGTATCTTCCCCGGGCATTGACCGTCCGTTAAAGAAAGATAAGGACTTTGCGGCAAACTATGGGAAGAAAGTGGATATCCAGTTCTATTCACCGTTTGAAGGGAACAAAGAACTGACGGCAACGCTGCTAACCCATACCGATACAGAAATACAGGTAAAAAAGATTGTTAAAGGCAAGGAAGAAAAGAACCCGGTTACAATTGAACGGAATTTAATAGCGATAATCAGACCGCATATCGATTTTTAAGGAGGAATTGAAAAAGTGAAGTCAGAATTTGTACAGGCCATTGAAGCGTTAGGCAAGGAAAAGGGGATTGATCCGGAAATTTTGTTTGAAGCTGTAAAGGAAGCGGTGGTTAGCGCATATAAGAAAAATTACGACAGTTCGCAGACGGTCCGCGTGGATCTCCCGAAAGATAACAGCAACGAATTCCATGTGTTTGAGCAGCGCAGGGTAGTAGAACAGGTTGTTAAGCCTCACGATGAAATTTCCCTGGAGGAAGCGCTTAAGCTTAATCCCAACTATATTATCGGCGACATCGTGGAGCAGGAAGTGTTCCCGAAGAACTTCAGCCGGGTCGCCGTACAGAATGCCAAACAGATCATCATGCAGCGCATTCGCGAGGCAGAGCGAAACATGGTGTATGATAAATTTTCCCAGCGGGAAGATGACATCGTAAACGGTGTGATCCAGCGGACCGAACGGGGTACCGTGTATGTGGACCTGGGTTCCACGGAAGGCCTGCTGATGGCCAATGAGCAGGTGCCCGGAGAACGGTACATGCCCCATGACCGTATGAAATTTTATGTTATTGAAGTTAAAAAGACAGGAAAAGGACCGCAGATCATGCTGTCCCGCACCCACCCGGGGCTGCTGAAACGGCTGTTTGAGCTGGAGGTTCCGGAAATTCATGACGGTATCGTGGAACTGAAATCCGTAGCCCGGGAAGCCGGCATGCGTTCCAAAATTTCCGTATTCTCTAACGATGAGAAGGTCGATCCCGTAGGCTCCTGTGTAGGACACAAGGGCATGCGGGTACAGAATATTGTAAATGAATTGAGGGGCGAAAAGATTGATATTGTGAAATTCAATCCCGACCCGGCCCAGTATGTGGCGAACGCCTTGTCCCCGGCGCAGGTGGTCAGCGCGGTCGCCAGTGAATCGGAGAAAATCTGCCGGGTTGTCATGCCTGATTACCAGTTATCGCTGGCCATCGGCAAGGAAGGGCAGAACGCCCGTCTGGCTGCCAAGCTGACCAGCTGGAAAATAGATATCAAACCGGAATCCCAGGTGGAAAACGAGGAACCGGAGCAGGAAGGGAGCGGTGAAGAAGCGTGAAGGTGAAGAAAATCCCGCAGCGGAAATGCGTCGGCTGCGGCGAGATGAAATCCAAGAAAGAGCTGATTCGCGTTGTCCGCTCACCGGAAGGCGATATTTCGCTGGACCTGACCGGTAAAAAGGCCGGCCGCGGCGCCTATGTATGCCCTGATAAGGAATGTATCACCAAGGCATATAAAGGACACCGGCTGGAAAAAGCCCTGGAAAAACAGGTGAACGACGACGTGTACAAAAAGCTTTTGGAGGAGTTGCATCATGACTGAAAAAGCTGTTGCCGGAGCTCTGGGCCTGGCACAAAAAGCCGGCAAAGCGGTTTCCGGGGACCTGGGCGTGAAGGAAGCCCTGACCGGAAGAAAAGCCAAGCTGCTGGTCATAGCTGATGATGTGTCGCCCAGAACGGAAAAAGAATTGAAGTTTCTGGCAGAAAAAGCGTCTGTACCCGTTGTAACATGCATGAGCCGCGCCGCGTTGGGCCTGTGTATCGGCAAAGCGCCGCGTGCAGCTGTTGCAGTCCTGGATGCAGGGTTAGCCGGATTAATCGTAAAAAAGATGAGTGTGTGACAGAAGCCTGGAGGTAGCGTATGGGGAAGAAACGAATTTTTGAACTGGCAAAAGAATATGGTGTAAAAAGTACGGAAATTATCGAAGTGCTGTCAAAGCATAACATTACTAATAAAACGAATTTCAGCGGTGTGGATGACAGTGATATCGCCATCATCAGCGCGGCGTTCCATAAGAAAACAGCAGAGGCAAAGCCTGCCAAACCGCAGCCTGCGGCGCAGCCGGAAAAGCCAAAGCCCGCTCCTGCGCCGGCTAAACCGAAAGCGGAAAAGCCGGAACGTCCTTCCATGATCGTGAAACCGGTCATTATGACGGTGGAGACTAACGCAGACGGGAAAAGCACAATTACTCACAACGCATTGCAGAATAATAAAACAAACAAACCTGCTCCTTCTGATGTAAAGCCGGCAGGACAGGTCGCTCCGCAGAAACCGGCTAATGTACAGGCTCAGCCGGCAAACAACGACGGCAAAAACAAATACCGTAATACGCCAAACAATAAAGCGTTATTAAGAGAAGCTAAAAATGAGAAATCGCCTGCCGACACGGCTACAAAGCCGGTAAATGCTCCTGCCGCCGCGACACCGGTTAATGCAGACCGTAACCGGAATCTGAATCAGAACCAGAACCGAAATCAGCAGAACCGTCCGACGAACCAGCAGGGAATGAATAACCGTCCTGGCCAGGGTCAGAACCGCGACTTCAACCGTCAGGGCGGCTTTAATAAGGACCGTAACGGACAGGGTCAGGGCCAGAACCGCGACTTCAACCGTCAGG